>JAYTHL010000527.1:0-9331 GCA_043732605.1 Rhizobacter sp.
GCGCGGCGAGCGAGCGCCGGATCTGCTCGAGCACGTCCTTCGCGCTCGCCGGGATCGTCGTGCCCGGGCCGTAGATGCCCTTGACGCCGGCGTCGTAGAGGAACTCGTAGTCGCCGCGCGGCACGACGCCGCCGACGAAGACGACGATCTCGCTCGCGCCTTGCGCCTCGAGCGCCGCGATCACCGCCGGCACCAGCGTCTTGTGGCCGGCCGCGAGCGTCGAGATGCCGATGGCGTGGACGTCGTTCTCGATGGCCTGGCGCGCGCACTCCTCGGCGGTCTGGAACAGCGGGCCGATGTCGACGTCGAAGCCGAGGTCGGCGAACGCGCTCGCGACGACTTTCGCACCGCGGTCGTGGCCGTCCTGGCCGAGCTTGGCGATCATCACGCGCGGGCGCCGGCCTTCGGCCTCGGCGAAGTCGGCGATCTCGGCCTTGAGCTTGTCCCAGCCCTCGGCGCTGTCGTAGGCCTTCGCGTAGACGCCCGAGACCTTCTGGGTGTCGGCGCGATGGCGTCCCCACGTCGCCTCGAGCGCGTCGCTCACCTCGCCGACGGTGGCGCGCAGCCGCATCGCCTTGATCGAGAGATCGAGCAGGTTGCCGTCGCCGCTCTCGGCGCATGCCGTGAGAGCGGCGAGCGCGGCCGTCACGGCAGGGCCATCGCGCTTCTCGCGCACCGACAGCAGCCGGGCGACCTGGTTCTCGCGCACCATGTGGTTGTCGATGTCGAGGGTGTCGATCAGCGCTTCCTCGCCGAGCTTGTACTTGTTGACGCCGACGATCACGTCCGCGCCCGAATCGATGCGCGCCTGCTTCTCGGCCGCGCTCGCCTCGATCTTCAGCTTGGCCCAGCCGCTCTGCACGGCCTGGGTCATGCCGCCCATCGACTCGATCTCCTCGATGATCTTCCAGGCGGCGTCGGCCATCTCCTGGGTCAGCGACTCCATCGCGTAGCTGCCGGCCCACGGGTCGACGATCGAGGTGATGTGCGTCTCTTCCTGGATCACGAGCTGGGTGTTGCGGGCGATGCGCGCGCTGAACTCGGTCGGCAGCGCGATCGCCTCGTCGAGCGAGTTCGTGTGCAGGCTCTGCGTGCCGCCGAAGACCGCGGCCATCGCCTCGATCGTCGTGCGCACGACGTTGTTGTACGGATCCTGCGCCGTCAGCGACCAGCCCGAGGTCTGGCAATGCGTGCGCAGCATCGAGCTCTTCGCTTCCTTCGGCGCGAACTCCTGCATGATCTTGTGCCACAGGCCTCGTGCCGCGCGCATCTTGGCGATCTCGAGATAGAAGTTCATCCCGATCGCCCAGAAGAAGCTGAGCCGGCCGGCGAAGGCGTCGACGTCGAGGCCGCGAGCAATGGCCGTGCGAACGTACTCGCGTCCGTCGGCGAGCGTCAGCGCGAGTTCGAGCGCCTGATTCGCGCCCGCCTCCTGGATGTGATACCCCGAGATCGAGATCGAGTTGAAGCGCGGCATGCGCTCGGTCGTGTACTGGATGATGTCGCCCACGATCCGCATGCTCGGCGCCGGCGGATAGATGTAGGTGTTGCGAACCATGAACTCCTTGAGGATGTCGTTCTGGATCGTCCCCGAGAGCTTGTCCTGCGCGACACCCTGCTCCTCCGCCGCGACGACGTAGCCGGCGAGCACCGGCAGCACGGCGCCGTTCATCGTCATCGACACGCTCACCGTGTCGAGCGGGATCCGGTCGAAGAGGATCTTCATGTCCTCGACCGAGTCGATCGCCACGCCGGCCTTGCCGACGTCGCCGACGACGCGCGGATGGTCGCTGTCGTAGCCGCGGTGCGTCGCGAGGTCGAAGGCGACGCTGATGCCCTGCGCGCCGGCGGCGAGCGCCTTGCGGTAGAAGTCGTTCGACGCCTCGGCGGTGGAAAAGCCCGCGTACTGGCGGATCGTCCACGGCCGCACCGCGTACATCGTCGCCTGCGGGCCGCGGATATACGGCGCGACGCCTGGCAGCGTGTCGGTCGCCGGCAGCGACTGGACGTCGGCTGCGGTGTACAGCGGCTTGACGACGATGCCTTCCGGCGTGACCCAGTCGAGCCGCGACAGGTCGCCGCCGGGAGCGGATCGGGCAGCGGCGGCGCGCCATGCGGCGAGCGCTTCGGGGTCGGCGGCGACGGGTGGCTTCAAGGCGACGATCGGGAGCGCAGGGGTCACGATTATCGCGGCGGCGGCGGCGACAATCCACGCATGCCCGCCCGTCCCCACATCAGCCTCGTCGCCGCGGTCGCCCGCGACGGCGGCATCGGCCGCGATGGCGGGCTGCTCGTGCGCCTGCCCGAAGACATGAAACGCTTCCGCCAGCTCACGATGGGCGCGCCGATCGTCATGGGCCGCAAGACCTGGCAGTCGATCGGCCGGCCGCTGCCGGGTCGGCGCAACATCTTCGTCACGCGCGACCCGGCGCATCACGGCGAAGGTGCCGAAACCGCGGCCTCGCTCGACGCCGCGCTCGCGCTCGCGGCCGATGCCCCGCGCGTGTTCGTCATCGGCGGCGCCGAGATCTACGCCCTCGCGCTGCCGCTGGCCGACGAGCTGCAGCTGACAGAGATCGACGCGACCTTCGCGGCCGACGCGTTCTTCCCGCCCTGGGACCGGTCGGCCTTCTCGCTTACCCTGCACGAGGCGCACACGAGTGCCGACGGCGTCCCCTACGCATTCACGACCTACACAAGAAACAACACGGGAGATCGACATGTCTGAAGGTGGCTTTCACGTCCACGGACCGCACGACCACGCACTCGAGCACGAATCACAGGCCGAGCCTCATGGGCTCGCGGGCCGACTCGCCGTCGCCACGGCGATCATCGCCACGGTCGGCGCGCTCTTCGCCTACATGGGCGGGCTGACGCAGGCCAACGCCGGCCTCTTCAAAAACGACGCCGCGATCAAGAAGACAGAGGCCTCGAACCAGTGGAACTACTACCAGGCCAAGAGCAGCAAGCAGAACCTCGCCGAGCTCGCGATCGAGCTCGCGCCCGAAGCGCGCAAGGGCTTCTACGCAGACGAGGTCAAGCGCTACAAGACCGAGAAGGAAGACATCAAGAAGACGGCCGAGAAGTTCGAGAAGGAGTCGGACACCTTCAACGTCAGGAGCGACGAGCAGATCCACCAGCATCACCGCTGGGCGCAGGCGACGACGGCGCTGCAGATCTCGATCGCCCTGGCGGCGATCGCGCTGCTGACGAGGAGCCGGCGTCTGCAGATCGGCGTCTACGGCCTCGCCGGGCTGGGTGTCGCAGTGGGCGTGCTCGCCTGGTTGCACATCTGAGCGCAGCCGCGGTCAGTCCTCCAGCCCGAGCTCCTGGATCTTGCGCGTGATCGTGTTGCGGCCGATGCCGAGCTTGTGCGCCGCCTCGATGCGGCGACCGCGCGTGATCTCGAGAGCCGAGCGGATCAGCTGGGCCTCGAACTCGCGCGTCAGCGTGTCCCAGACCATCGGCTGACCGGAGCGCAGGAGCTCGCGCGCCTGGCGCTCGAGGCCGACGACCCAGCTCGTGCCAGCGCCGTCGACCGCGGCCACGGGCGCGGCGCTCGCAGGAGCCGACTCGGTCGGCATGCCGATCGGCGCCGGGGCGTCGATGGCCGCGGCGCGGCTGTCTTCGGCCGGACGCACCGCAGCGACGGGCGCCGGACTCGCCGATGCCTGCGCCGCCCGCGGTTGCAATTCGGGTGGCAGGTCCTTGGCATCGACCTGTTGCGCCGGCGCCATCACCGTGAGCCAGTGGCAGATGTTCTCGAGCTGGCGCACGTTGCCCGGATAGTCGAACAGCTCGAGACGCGCGATCGCCGCGTCGGTCAGTCGCTTGCCTTCGACGCCGAGCTCGCGCGCGCTCTTCTGCAGGAAGAAGCGCGCGAGCGGCACGATGTCCTCGGTGCGCTCGCGCAGCGCCGGCAGGCGCAGGCGGATGACGTTGAGACGATGGAACAGATCCTCGCGGAACGCGCCCGCCTTGACCCGCAACTCGAGGTCCTGGTGCGTCGCCGCGATGACCCGGACGTTGCTGCGCATCGGGTTGTGGCCGCCGACGCGATAGAACTGGCCGTCGGCAAGCACGCGCAGAAGCCGCGTCTGCAGCTCGAACGGCATGTCGCCGATCTCGTCGAGGAAGAGCGTGCCGCCATCGGCCTGCTCGAAGCGTCCGCGCCGCGTCGTCTGCGCGCCGGTGAACGCGCCGCGCTCGTGGCCGAAGAGCTCCGACTCGAGCAGGTCCTTCGGGATCGCCGCGGTGTTGATCGCGACGAAGGGGCCGTTCGCCCGCGGGCTGTGCTTGTGCAGCGCGTTGGCGACGAGCTCCTTGCCCGAGCCCGACTCGCCGGTGATGAGCACGGTGACGATGCTCTGCGAGAGCCGGCCGATGGCGCGGAACACGTCCTGCATCGCCGGCGCCTGGCCGAGCATCTCGGGCACCTGCGCGACCGGCGCGTCGTCGGCGCCGACGTGCAGGCTCTCTTCGACCGCACGGCGGATGAGATCGACCGCCTTCGGGACGTCGAACGGCTTGGGCAGGTAGTCGAAGGCGCCGCCCTGGAACGCGCTGACGGCGCTGTCGAGGTCGGAGTAGGCGGTCATGATGATGACCGGCAGCTCGCGGTGCTTCGCCTTGATCTTGTTGAGCAGCTCGATGCCCGAGCCGCCCGGCATGCGGATGTCGGAGACGAGGACCTGCGGCTGGTCGGTGTCGAGCGCGACGAGGACGTCGCGCGCGTTGGTGAAGCTGCGGACCGCGAACTCCTCGCGCGTCAACGCCTTCTCGAGCACGAAGCGGATCGATTGATCGTCGTCGACGATCCAGATGGGCTTCATCGCTGCATCAGGCCAGTGGGATCACGATCTTGAAGATCGTTCGACCAGGCTCGCTTTCGAACTCGACGGTGCCATGGTGCTGTTGGATGAATGTACGTGCAAGTGTGAGGCCGAGTCCCGAGCCGCCTTCGCGACCCGACACGAGCGGAAAGAAGATCCGCTCGCGCAAGGATTCCGGGATGCCCGGCCCGTTGTCTTCGATATGCAATTCCAGTGCCAGTCGATAGCGATGTTTGCCGAGCGTCACCGAGCGCGCGATGCGCGTCCTGAGGGCGATGCGGGCGTTGCCCTGATCGATCGTCTCCCGGAGCGCTTCAGCGGCGTTGTGGGCGATGTTGAGGACGGCCTGGATCAGCTGCTCGCGGTCGCCGCTGAATTCGGGAATCGAGGTGTCGTAGTCGCGCTCGGTGACGAGCCCGCGCGGGAACTCGGCCAGGATCAGCGCTCGCACCCGCTCGCAGACCTCGTGGATGTTGACGTTGCCGACGACGTGCGGCTTGCGATGCGGCGCGAGCAGCCGGTCGACGAGCGACTGGAGCCGATCGGCCTCCTTGATGATCACCTGCGTGTACTCGGTGAGCGCACGCGACTCGATCTCCATCTCGAGCAGCTGCGCCGCGCCGCGGATGCCGCCCAGCGGATTCTTGATCTCGTGGGCGAGGTTCCTGATCAGCTCCTTGGTCGCCTCGGCCTGCTCGAGGGCACGCTCCTCGCGCTCCTGGCGGTTCTGCTGCTCGATCTCGACCAGTTCGACGACGACGTTGCGCGAGCCGTCGATCTGGTTGACGGTGACGTGCACCGGCAGCGCCTCGCCGTGACTCGCCGACGGGCGCTTGAGCAGCGCCTCGAGGCGGCTCGTCGAGAACGCGTTGTTGCTCACCGCGGCGACCGTGTCGCGCAACATCTGCGCATCGACGAACCAGTCGAAGACCAGGCCGCGCGACATGTTGCGGCGCGACAGGCCGAGCACGGTCTCGAACGAGGAGTTGGCGAACTCGCATTCGCCTTCGGGCGTGACGATCGCCACCATCGTGGCAAGCAGGTCGAGGGCGCTGTGCGCGGCTGCCTGCCGATTCGGCGTGAAGGGTCTGGGCGCGGCGGGATCGATCACTGCACAAACGGCGGCAGCTTCTGGATCTCGCGCCGCAGCGCGGCGACGTCGGACTGCTTGCGCACGATCGACGCCTTGATCTCGTTGACCCGGTCGAGGTACTTCTGGTAGTTCTTCTCGTCGCCCCGGCGCTCGGGCTGGCCGTTGTTGAAGTCCTTCTGCATCGCGGCGAGCCGCTCTTCCTCGGTCCTGAGCTCGTCTTCGAGGATGCGCCGCGCATCGCTGTCGCGCGCCCTCTGCGCCGCCGGATCGATCTTCGCGCTGGGGCCGGCCGCCGTCGCCGGCACGGCGTTGGCGGGGCGCGGCTTGGTCATCTGCATGATGGTGACCGGGGCGCCCTCGATCTTGCGGCAGCCGAGCTTCTCCGCTTCCTTCGCGGAGATCGTGTTCTTGTAGTCGTTGCCCGGGCAGCGGTACATCACGCTCGCATCAGCGGCGTCAGCCGCGCAGGCCGATGCGGCAGCGCAGGCCAGAGCGCTCGCGGACAGGACTTGGAGGGTGAGGCGCAGGATCATTCGTTGGGCTCCTGACGACACAACGCCGGGCGGAGCGATCGGGTCGACAGGCGACCTATTGTCTCGCAGCGCCCGGCGCCTCCAAAGGCGAAAAAGGGACGGCCATGCCGTCCCTTTAGCGTCGTCCCGGCGTGTCGCCGGATCAGAGGCTGTAGTACATGTCGAACTCGACCGGATGCGTCGTCATCCGAAAGCGCGTGACTTCCTGCATCTTCAGGTCGATGTAGGCGTCGATGTAGCCGTCGGTGAAGACGCCGCCCTTGGTCAGGAAAGCGCGGCCCTTGTCGAGGTACTCGAGCGCCTGCTCGAGGCTCGAGCAGACGGTCGGGATCTTCGCGTCTTCCTCGGGCGGCAGGTGGTAGAGATCCTTGGTCGCGGCTTCGCCCGGATGGATCTTGTTCTCGACGCCGTCGAGGCCGGCCATCAGCAGCGCCGTGAAGGCGAGGTACGGATTGGCGAGCGGATCCGGGAAGCGCGCCTCGACGCGACGGCCCTTCGGGCTGGCGACGTACGGGATCCGGATCGAGGCCGAGCGGTTCTTCGCGCTGTAGGCCAGCTTGACCGGCGCCTCGAAGCCGGGAACCAGGCGCTTGTAGCTGTTGGTGCCCGGATTGGTGATGGCGTTGAGCGCGCGGGCATGCTTGATGATGCCGCCGATGTAGAACAGCGCGAACTCCGACAGGCCCGCGTAGCCGTCGCCCGCGAACAGGTTCTGGCCGTTCTTCCAGACCGACTGGTGCACGTGCATGCCCGAGCCGTTGTCGCCGACGATCGGCTTCGGCATGAAGGTCACGGTCTTGCCGTACGAGTGCGCGACGTTCTGGATCACGTACTTCTGCAGCTGCAGCCAGTCGGCGCGCTGGACGAGCGTCGAGAACTTGGTGCCGATCTCCATCTGCGCCTGGGCGACCTCGTGGTGATGGACCTCGACCGGAATGCCGAGCGATTCGAGGATCAGGCACATCTCGGAGCGCATGTCCTGGAACGAGTCGACCGGCGGCGTCGGGAAGTAGCCGCCCTTGACGGTCGGGCGGTAGCCCGAGTTGCCGTGCTCGTATTCCTTGCCCGTGTTCCACGAGGCCTCTTCGGACTCGATCTTGACGAAGCAGCCCGACATGTCGACCTGCCAGCGCACGCTGTCGAAGATGAAGAACTCGGGCTCGGGGCCGAAGTAGGCGGTGTCACCCAGGCCCGAAGCCTTCATGTAGGCCTCGGCGCGCTTGGCCAGCGAGCGCGGGTCGCGCTCGTAGGGCTTGCCGTCGCCCGGCTCGACCACGTCGCAGGTGAGGATCAGCGTGGGCTCCTCGAAAAACGGGTCGAGGTTGGCGGTGTCGGGGTCGGGCATGAGCTGCATGTCCGAGGCTTCGATGCCCTTCCAGCCGGCGATCGAGGAGCCGTCGAACGCGTGGCCACCTGTGAACTTCTCTTCGTTGAAGGCCGAGATCGGCACGGTGACGTGCTGCTCCTTGCCACGGGTGTCGGTGAAGCGGAAGTCAACGAACTTGATTTCGTTTTCCTTCACCATGGTCATCACGTCGGCGACGGTCTTTGCCATCAAATGTTCTCCAGCAGGGTTCGAATTCGGAAGGTGTGCAGTGGTGCGCGCTGTGTGCAAGCAATCGACGAAGCTGCAGCGCGCAAGAAAAATTTAGCAGAAAACATGCCAGTGACTACACCGGCGAAGCTCGTGATCGGTGCGCGTCGGTGCACTCGTCCAGAGCATCGACCGCATCCTCAACGCACCATTTCCGGGCCCAGCTGTGCACCATGCCGTGCCAGCCCTTCCAGCAACCGGGCGTAGGCCGCGTCGAGTGCCGACTCCGCGCCCTTGACGCCGAGTTCGATGTGGCGGCCGAACTGCGGATGGTCGACGCTGGGCAGGCTGAAGACCTTGACTCCGGCGAACTCGGCCTCGACCGATTCCATGAGCGGGGTCAACGCGGCTTCCATGGCACCCTGCACGATCACCGAGCGCTCGCGCACGCCGCGCGTAACGTGCAGATCAGCGAACTGCGTGTCCAGCACCCATTCGATCATCGGCCAGGCCATGACCGGAAAGCCGGGCACGAAGAACACGCCGCCCGGGCTGCCCGCACCCGCGCGAACCGAGAAGCCGGCGATCTTGTTGTACGGATTCGGAATGACCGCCGCACCTTCAGGGAACATGGCCATGTTGAGGCGATGACGGTTGTCGTCTCGCTCGGGCTCGAAGGGCTTGCCGGCCTCGCGAGCCTGGTCGCGCATACGCTCGAGCACGAAGTCGCGCGCCTCGGGATGCAGCGCGAGCGGAACGCCGAGTGCGGCGGCCGCGCACTGGCGGGTGTGGTCGTCGGGCGTGGCACCGATCCCCCCACAGGAGAAGACGACGTCACCGCTGGCGAAGGCGTCTTTGAGATCGGCGGTGATGCGCTGCGGGTCGTCGCCCACGTAGCGCGCCCACGCGAGCGTGAGGCCGCGCACTTCCAGCAGCTCGATGACTTTCGGCAGGTGCTTGTCGGCACGCTTGCCGGAGAGGATCTCGTCGCCGACGATGATGAGCCCGAAGTTCATGCGGCAAGACCTTGCGTGGAAGCAGCGGTGGGAGAAGTGCCCGGCACAACCGCTGGCAGCAGCGGATGCGGAGGGTGGCCGGCATCGCCTGCCTGCGGCGCACGCCACCACTCCAGCGAAGCCAGTAGATAGTGCGAGAACCAGAGCGAGGAGAAGGCAAACACCAGCGTATAGAGCCAGATCGAGACGACGATGAGCAGCGGCGCGAAGACCAGCGTCAGGGCACTCAAGGCCCACAGCAGCGAAGGCGCGGCCCCGAGATAGCCGGCGATCACGCCCATGCCGAACAAAGGCCAGCGCTCGTCGCGAACCAGCGCGCGCCG
>JAYTHL010000528.1:0-2806 GCA_043732605.1 Rhizobacter sp.
CGCGTCACCGGCGCCGGCAACACGTCCGACCTGCGCCTCGACATTCCGTCGGTGACGCTGACAAGCGCCGGCGTCGCTTCTTTCCTTCTGACGCCGACGAGCGGCGGCACGCTTGTCAACGGCGCCTTCCTTGCGCAGCAGTCGACGTACACGGCGGCGCGCAACACGAAGGCGCGCGTTCGCCTCGCGGCGGCCGTCGCGGGCGGCGCGGCGGTCACGGCGAGCTCGGGCACGACGCCGATCGGCGCGGCGGTCGTCTCTCCGTCGGTGGGCGCGTACACGCTCGTGCCCGCAGGCGGCCCGCTCAACATCAGCGTCAACGGCGGGTCGGTCGGTGCGCCGGCGGCGGTGCCCACGGCCGGCAGCGACACCACGCTGCTCGTCTACGGCCCGGCCGCGACGGCGACGGCGAGTCTCATCACCGACGACAACCACCTGCCGACGATCGCGACCAACCTCAAGCTGCGCCTGATCAACGGCATCACCGGTGCGGCCGCGCCGCCGCTGACGCTCAACGCGGCCTTCGCCGTGCTGGCGAGCAATGTCCAGCCGGGGACGGCGTCGGTGTACGGCGTCGTCGGCGCGAGCACTGCGCTGCGCCTCGACGTGTTCTCGCCGGCGAGCCTGACGCCGATCTACTCGGAATCGAACCTGAGCGTGCCGGGCAACGCCGTCTACACGCTCTTCATGCTCGGCGACGCGGGCGCGCCGATCCATCTGCTGCAACGCGACCGGTGAGCGTCGCGCCGCGCGTCCCGGCGCGCGGCGACGAGCCCGCTGTCACACGGGCTCGTGCGATTGTTGGCACTCGCCCTGCCAGCGGCCGTAAGCCTTGGTAAGGATCGCGGTCGCCCGCGCGAGCGGGTCCTAAACTGGCTCTGAATTCGAGGAGCGAGCGAGGATGCGAACCCCACTGATCCGAGCCGTCGCGCTCGCCGCGACGCTGCTCGCGCCCCTGGCGTTGCAGACGCCGCTCGCCCAGGTGCCTGGCCCGCGCATCGCCCAGGCCGGCGCGCCGGCGCGGGTGATCGTCAAGCTGCGCGCCGACTCGGTGCTGATGCGAGCGCAGATCCAGTCGGTCGAGGCGCAGAAGGCGTCGCGCACACAGGCCCTCGGTCTGCGCATCGGCGTCGATCTCGTCGCCGGTCACTTCGTCAGCGAGCGGTCGCACGTGGTCATCGCCAAGGGCATGACCTCGGCCGAGCTCGCCGCCAGGCTCTCGGCCCAGCCCGACGTCGAGTACGCCGTCGTCGAAGGCAGGAAGCGCATCGCCGTCGCACCCAACGACTCTTTTTATGCGTCGCGGCCCGTCGGCACAAGCGGTGGGCCGGCAGTCGGCCAGTGGTACCTGAAGCCGCCAGGGGCTGCCGGGACCGTTGCCAATACTGCCCCGTCGTCCATCAACGCGGAGCAGGCTTGGGACATCACGACTGGCAGCGCGAGCATCGTCGTCGCCGACCTCGACACTGGC
The DNA here is from genome assembly GCA_043732605.1 of Rhizobacter sp. GTDB lineage: Bacteria > Pseudomonadota > Gammaproteobacteria > Burkholderiales > Burkholderiaceae_C > Schlegelella_A. The sequence goes on from JAYTHL010000528.1 coordinate 1,472, forward strand.
GTGCGCTTCGACCATCCCGACTTCGTCCTAGTCGCAAACGGCGGCAATCTCGTTCCCGGCTACGACATGGTGAGTCCCGACGACGGCGCGACGGGCACCGACTTCACCTCTGCCGGAGACGGCAACGGCCGCGACGCCGATGCCTCCGATCCGGGCGACTTCGTCACCACCGCCGAGGCGGCGTCGGGCACGCTTGCCGGCTGCACGGTGACGAACAGCTCCTGGCACGGCACGCAGACGCTCGGGCTCATCGGCGCGGCCACTGACAATGCCAACGGCATCGCTAGCGTTGGGCGCAACGTGAAAGTGATGCCGGTGCGGGTCCTCGGCAAATGCGGCGGCAGCGACGGCGACGTGATCGCGGGCATGCTCTGGGCTGCGGGCATCACCGTCCCCGGCCTGCCCGTCAATCCCAACAAGGCGCGCGTCCTGAACATGAGCTTGGGCGAGAGCGGTGTCGCTTGCAATGCGGCGTTCCAGGATGCCATCTCGCAGGTCAACGCCGCAGGCGCGGTGGTCGTCGTCGCCGCGGGCAACGACTTCGGCGTCGCCGTCGGCAGTCCGGCCAACTGCACGGGCGTCATCACCGTGGGCGCGGTGCGTTCCGATGGCGACAAGAACAACTTCTCGAATCTCGGCGCCAACGTGACGATCAGCGCGCCCGGAGGCAACTGCGTCACGACAGCCGCGGGCGCGCCTTGCCAGTATCCGATCATGACGACGAGCAACTCCGGCAAGACGACGCCGGTCGCTGCCGCTGCCGGCGGCGGGATCTACACCGACAGCTTCGATCCATCGCTCGGCACCAGCTTCTCGACGCCGCTCGTCTCGGGCACCGTGGCCTTGATGCTTTCGGTGCAGCCGACGCTCACGCCTGCGCAGGTCAAGGCCAAGCTGCAGTCGACAGCCAGGGCGTTCCCGACGACGGGAAGCTCGGTGACGAATCCAGTTCCCGGCGTCTGCCAGGCTGCATCAACGGCCCAGCAGCAATACTGCTACTGCACGACCGCGGTGTGCGGCGCCGGCATGCTCGACGCTCGTGCTGCTGTCGCTGTACAGGCGGCGATATCGCTGACGACGACGACGCCGACGGCGGGGCAGGACGTCGCGCTTACGTCAAGCTCGGTGCTAGGTGTCGGACAAAGTGCGACCTACTTTTGGACCCTAGTCAGCGCTGGGACGACCGGCACAGCGATCACGAGCGTAACCAATGCTGCGGCAGTGGTCCTGCGTCCGACGGCAGCGGGCGCAGTCACGCTACAGCTGACCACGACCGATAACTTCGGCAACGTCTCAGTCGCCACCACCGTGATCACGGTGGCCGCGGCCGTCACG
>JAYTHL010000529.1:0-9293 GCA_043732605.1 Rhizobacter sp.
GTGAAGACCGGCACCTGGGCCGATGTCGCCGACACCGGCGTGCTGCAGGCCTTCTCGATCATCCACCTGAAGTTCATCGGCCAGACGCGCGAGCCGCCGTACGTGTACGCCGAGATCATGCTCGACGGCGCGTCGACCAAGATCATCCACATCCTCGACGGCGTCGACATCGCCGCGGCACCGAAGACGCTGAAGCCGGGCCAGCGCGTCAAGGCGGTGTGGAAGGCCGAACGCAAGGGCTCGCTCGGCGACATCTCGCACTTCGAGCTCCTGCACGAGTCGAGCTGAGCCGCATGGCCACGGAGGGCACGCCGCTGTTGTGCGAGGTCGAGGCCGGCGTCGCGACGCTGACGCTCAACCGGCCCGACGTTCTCAACGCGCTCAACCTCGCGCTCAAGGCCGAGCTGGCCGAGCGCATCGCCGAGCTCGGCAAACGGCGCGACGTGCGCGCGATCGTTCTCACCGGAAGCGGTCGTGCGTTCTGCTCGGGCGGCGACATCCGCGAGATGGATCCGGGCCGCACGCCCGCCGACACGCGCGAGCGTCTGCTCTCGCTGCACCGGACTCTGTTCACGCCGCTCGCGACGATCGAAAAGCCGGTCATCGCGGCGGTCAACGGCACGGCGGTCGGCGCGGGCCTGAGCCTCGCGCTCGCCTGCGATCTCATCTTCGCGGCCGAGCGGGCGGTCTTCGGCGCGGTGTTCTCGAGCCGCGGCCTGGTGCCCGACGCGGGCGCCGCGTTCCGGCTCGTGCGCTACGTCGGCGTGCCGCGCGCCAAGGAGCTCGCGTTCAGCGGACGCCTGTTCTCCGCCGCCGAAGCGCTCCAGCTCGGCCTGGCACAACGCGTCATCGCCGACGCCGATCTGCTGCGCGAGACGCAGGCCTACGCGGCATCGCTGGCGAGCGGCGCGACGGTCGCGCTCGGCCTCACCAAGCGCCTGCTCGACCTCGCGCCGACGTCGACGCAGGAAGCCATGATCGAGCACGAGATCGGCGCCGTGATCCAGGCCATCGGCACGGCAGACCATGCCGAGGCGCTCAGCGCCTTCGGCGAGAAGCGCAAGCCTTCGTTCACCGGCCGCTGAGTCGCGGCGGCACCCGGTCCGAGACCTTTCCATGACGACGTCGACTCCCGAGCACCAGCAATCCATCGGCATGATCCGCGACAGCGCGGCCGCGGTCTTTCCGCCGAAGGGCAGCACCGCGCGCATCCGCGAGCTGCGCTTTCATTCGCCCGGCCACGACCCCGCCACCTATCGCGAGATGTGCGATCTGGGCTGGGCCGCGCTGCGACTGCCGGATGCTGCCGGAGGCTCCGCCCTCGGCGTGTCCGAGCTCGTCGCCATCGCCGAAGTGCTGGGTTCGGCGCTCGCACCGGAGCCCATCCTGGCGACGATGGTCTTGGCTCCTTTGCTGACCGAGCCCGGGCTCGAAGCGACGCTCGCGCAGGTCGTGAACGGTCAGCTGCTCATCGCACCCGCCTGGGCAGAGCGCGCCAACGTGCTCGACGCCGCGCCGTCGACGACGTTCGCGGGCGGGCGGGTCACCGGCGTCAAGCGCTTCGTCTCCGCCGGCGGCGCCCAAGCCTTCCTCGCGCACGCGCGCGAGGGCCTCGCGCTGGTCCGCCGTGATGACCCCGCCGTGAGCGTCACCGATCATTTCACCCAGGACGGCGGCGTGCTCGCCGAGGTCCGCTTCGACAACGCCGTGGCGATCGCGGTGAGCGGCAGCCTCGATGCCGCGATCGACGAGATGACACTTGCCAACGCCGGCGTGCTCCTCGGCACGATGGAGCGGATGATCGACATCACGCGCGAGTACCTGGTCACGCGACGCCAGTTCGGCCAGCCGATCGGCACCTTCCAGGTCTTGCAGCACCGCGTGGTGAACCTGAAGCTGCAGCTCGACATGTCGCGCGCGGTGCTCGCCGAAGCTGCGGCAACGATGGATGGCGAGGGCGATGCCCGAGCCCGCACGATGGCCGTCTCGCAGGCGGCTGCGCGTCTGTCGGACGCGGCGATGACGGTCGCTCGCGAGTCGATCCAGCTGCACGGCGCGATCGGCATGACCGACGAATGCGACGTCGGCCTGTACGCGCGAAAGGTGCTCACGCTCTACAACCGTTTCGGCACCGCGGCGGCGCATCGCACGCGCTATCTGGGTCTGTATCGGGTTGCGCCGGCACCGACGACGTCGCGCGACGACGCGCGCATGACCGTTGCCGATCTGCCAGCGGACTACAACGCGTGGCCCGACGACGTCTTTCGCGCGCATGTGAAGGAATGGGTCGAGGCCAACTACCCGCCCGAGCTGCGCCATCCGCCCGAACGGCTGCGCCGGCGCGACACGAAGGACTGGTACGACCGTCTTTCGGCGCACGGCTGGCTCGCGCCCGGCTGGACCAAGGAAGACGGCGGCATGGGCCTCGCTCCCGGCAAGCAGGTGATCATGCAGGACGTGCTCGCGCGGCATGGCTGCGGGCGCTTCTCCGACCACGGTGTCAACCAGCTCGGCCCGCTGATCATCCGATACGGCACGCCGGCCCAGAAGGCGTTCTTCCTGCCGAAGATCATCACCGGAGAGCACATCTGGTGCCAGGGCTACAGCGAGCCGAACGCGGGCTCCGACCTCGCGAGCCTGCGGACCGAGGCGGTGCTCGACGGCGACGAGTGGGTCATCAACGGCCAGAAGATCTGGACCACGCTGGCCACCGACGCGAACTGGATCTATCTCCTCGTTCGCACCGACAAGACATCGAAGAAGCAGGCCGGCATCAGCTTCCTGCTCGTGCCGATGGACCGGCCCGGCATCACGGTGCGGCCGATCCTCACGCTCGGCATGCATCCGGAGTTCTGCGAGGTCTTCTTCGACGACGTCCGGGTGCCGCGCGACTCGCTCGTCGGCGAGGTCAACCAGGGCTGGCAGATGGCCAAGGCGCTGCTCGGCTTCGAGCGGCTCTTCGTCGGCTCGCCACCGCAGTCGGCGAACACGCTCGCGCAGCTCGAGACGCTCGCCACCGAGCTCGGCATCGCCGACGAGCCGATGTTCATGGAGCGCTACGGCCGGCTGCTGCTCGACCTGCGCGACCACGAGTCGCTCTACGAGATCTACGTCGACAAGGTGCGGCGCGGCGAAGATCTCGGCCCGGACGTCTCGTTCCTCAAGATCAACCAGACCGAGCTCTATCAGCGCATCACGCAGGCCGCGATCGACATCGCCGGCGAATACGCGGCGCTGCGCCATTGCCCGCCCGGCGACACAAGCGTCACGCCCGCGGCGATGTGGCTGCAGTCGCTGGTGACGACGATCTACGGCGGCACGTCGGAGATCCAGCGCAACATCCTCGCCAAGCATGTCCTGCACATGCCCGATGCGAAGTGAGGGCGATTCTCGGCAGCGCTCTCGGGTCCTGGGACCACTACGCCATCGCCCCTTGGGCGTGTCCGGTGCCTGCGGCCGGTGAGGTGCAGGTCGAGGTGCACTCCGCCGGCGTCACCTTCGTCGACGCGCTGATCGCGAGCGGTCGCCATCAGGCGAAGGTCGCGTTGCCGTTCATCCCCGGCAACGAGGTGTCGGGCGTCGTCGTCGCCGTCGGTGACGGCGTCACGCGGCTCGCGGTCGGCGACCGTGTGGCCTGCGTCGGCGTCGGCGGCAAGTACGCCGAGCGGATCGTGGTGAAGGCGACAGCGGCGTTACGCATTCCCGAGCGCATGTCGTTCGACGAAGGCGCGGTGTTTCGCGGCGGATTCGGCTGCGCCTACTACGCGCTCCACCAGGCTGCGAACGTGAAGCCGGGGGAAAGCGTCCTCGTTCTCGGCGCGGCGGGCGCCGTGGGCCTCGCAGCGGTCCAGCTTGCGGCGGCGATGGGCGCGCGTGTGCTCGCCTCCGCATCGAGCGAGCAGAAGCGCGACCTCGCGACGCGGGCGGGCGCGACGGCGACGATCGACACGCATGCCGACGACTGGCGCGCCCAGGTGCGCGACTGGACCGAAGCGCGTGGCCTCGACGTTGTCGTCGATCCGGTCGGCGGCACGGCGACCGAGCGCGCCTTCCGCGCGCTCGGCATCGGCGGGCGACATCTCGTCATCGGCTTCGCGTCGGGAACGATCCCCTCGCTGCCGCTGAACCTCGTGCTGGTCAAGAACGCTTCGCTGATCGGCGTCGAGCTGTCGAGATTCGAGCAGCAGCATCCGGAACTCGCGGCCGCCAACGACCGCGCGCTGATCGAGCTCTACGAGCGCGGTGCGATCACGGCGCCGCCGATCGCGCACCGCTTTGCCTTCGAGCGCTTCCGCGACGCGCTGACCCTCGCCGCGACCGGGAAGAGCGCCGGCAGCATCGTCCTCCAGATCAAGGAATCCTGATGCAACGAGTGAGCGACAAGGTGGCCGTCGAACGTGACGGCGACGTGCTGGTGATCCTGATCGACAACCCGCCCATCAACGCGGGCTCGCTATCGGTCCGGCGCGGCGTCCTCGATGCCATCGGCCTCCTCGCCGAGGATCGAGCGCTGCGCGCCGCGGTGATCATCGGCCAGGGAACGACCTTCATCGCCGGGTCCGACTTACGCGAGTTCGGCAAGCCGCTCGAGGAACCGCAGTTGCCGGCGGTGATCCGCGCCATCGAGACGATGGGCAAGCCCGTCGTCGCCGCGATCCATGGGGCAGCACTGGGCGGCGGCTTCGAGCTCGCGCTCGGCTGTGACGGCCGCATCGCGGCGCGTGGCGCAATCGTCGGCCTGCCCGAGGTGACGCTCGGCATGCTGCCCGGCGCGGGTGGCACGCAACGCTTGCCGCGCCTCGTCGGCGTCTCGCGCTCGATCCAGATGATCTGCGCCGGCGAGCGCATCGGCGCCGACAAGGCGCTCGCGCTCGGCATCGTCGACAGCATCGCCGAAGGCGACCTGCGCGCGGCCGCCGTGGCGTTCGCAGCGGGTCTGTCGGGCAAGCGACTCGTGCGCGATCTCGCCGTGCCGGCCGAGCCACCGGAAGCGATCGACCAGGCGATCGCGGCAGCCATGAAGGCGGGGCGCGGGCGGCCCAACGTCGGGGCGGCGATCGAGCGTGTGCGCGCCGCGGCGAGCGAGCCGATCGACGCCGCGCTCGCCACCGAAAGGAAGCTCTTCCAGGAGTTCCGGATGTCGGACGATGCCGCTGCGCTGCGCCATCTCTTCTTCGCCGAGCGCGAGGCCGGCAAGGCGCCGGACGACGCAGTCGGCGAAGCGCGCACCTTGCGTCGCACGGCGGTCATCGGCGGCGGCACGATGGGCGCGGGCATCGCGATCTGCCTCGCCGAGGCGGCGCTCGATGTCGTTGTGATCGAACGCGACGACGACGCAGCGCAGGCGTGCCGGAAGAGCCTGCACGACTACTGGGTTGGCCGCGCGCGCACGGGTCGCTGCAGCGTCGAGCAGGCGACGGCGTTCGAAGCACGGGCGACGGTCGGCACCGACTGGAACACGCTCGCCGATGTCGACCTGGCGATCGAGGCGGTGTTCGAGGACATCGGCGCGAAGGAGGACGTCTTTCGCAGACTCGACGCCTTGCTGAGGCCGGGTGCGATCCTCGCGTCGAACACCTCCTACCTCGACCTCGACAGGATCGCCGCGTTCACGAGCCGCCCCGAAGACGTCATCGGCCTGCACTTCTTCAGCCCGGCGCCGGCGATGAAGCTGCTCGAGGTCGTGCGCGGCGCCAGGAGCGGCGGCGACGCGATCGCGACCGGATTCGCGCTGGCGCGTCGCCTCAAGAAGCAGGCGGTCGTCGCGCGCAACGCGTTCGGCTTCATCGGCAACCGGATCTACGACGCCTACCGGCGCCAGTGCGAGTTCATGCTGGAAGAGGGCGCGTTACCGCAGGACGTGGATGCGGCGCTGGAAGGCTTCGGCTTCGCGATGGGGCCGTTCTCGGTCGCGGACCTGTCCGGACTCGACATCGCGTGGCGCATGCGCCAGGCACGCGCCGCACTGCGCGACCCCGCGGCGCGCTATGTCGCGATCGCCGATCGCCTCTGCGAGCAGGGGCGCTTCGGCAAGAAGACCGGCGCCGGTTGGTACAGGCATCCGGAGGGCGCGAAACGCGGCGTGCCGGATGACGCGGTCCGGGCCTCGATCGAATCGGAGAGCGCGGCCAAGGGCGTGACGCGGCGCGCCATCGGTGCCGACGAGATCGTCCGCCGTGCGCTCGCGACGATCGTCAACGAGTCGGCGAAGCTCGTCCGCGAAGGCGTTGCCAGCCGGGCCAGCGACATCGACGTCGTCCTCGTGCACGGCTACGGTTTCCCGCGCTGGGTCGGCGGCCCGGTGCACTGGGCCAGTCGGCGCGGCGCGGACGTGCTCGACCGTGATCTCGACGAGGTGGCGACGAAGAGCGGCGCGGGTTTCGTGCGTGCCGATCCCGCGGTGTTGCGCTAGCCGCAGACAGCGAACGATCGCAATGAGCGGGCCTTTGAGCGGCGTGACGGTGGTCGAGATGGCCGCGATCGGACCGTGTCCGTTCGCGGCGATGTTGCTGGCCGACATGGGCGCGACGGTGATCCGCATCGATCGCCTGCCGAGACCGCGGCGTGCCATCGACGACTACACCGGCAACGACGGCTTCGTCGACCGCGGCCGTCAATCGGTGGCGCTCGATCTCAAGCAGCCGCGCGGCGTGGAGATCGCGCTCCACATCATCGCGGGCGCCGAGATCCTGATCGAAGGCTTTCGACCCGGGGTCATGGAGAGGCTCGGCCTCGGCCCCGAGCCCTGCCAGCGCCGAAATCCAGCGCTCGTCTACGGGCGCATGACGGGCTGGGGCCAGTCCGGGCCGCTGGCCCAGTCGGCAGGACACGACCTGAACTACATCGCGCTCACCGGCGCGTTGTGGACGATGGGCAGCGCCGATCGTCCTCCACCACCGCCTCTCAATCTGGTCGGCGACTACGGCGGCGGCGCGCTGTATCTGGCCATGGGCGTGCTCGCCGCATTGCACGAAGCGGGTGGAACCGGCCAGGGCCAGGTCGTCGACGCGGCGATGGTCGATGGCGCTGCGTCGCTGATGACGGTGATGTACAGCATGAAAGCGCGGGGTACCTGGCGCGACCGGCGCGAGGCCAACATCAACGACGGAGGCGCCCATTTCTATGCGACCTACGCGTGCGCCGACGGCAAGTACCTCGCCCTCTGCGCGATCGAGCCGCAGTTCTACCGCGAGCTGATCGATCGCTGCGGGCTCGCCGACGCGGGCTTCGACGCCCAGTGGGACGAGGCGCAGTGGCCCGCCCTTCGCGCGCGCATGACGGACGTGTTTCGAACGCGCACCCGCGATGAGTGGTGTCGCCTTCTCGAAGGCACCGAAGCATGCGCCGCACCCGTGCTGGACATGGACGAAGCGCCCGCGCATCCGCACATGAAGGCGCGCGGCACGTTCGTCGAGCGAGCGGAAGGTCTTCAGCCAAGCCCGGCCCCTCGCTTCGAGCGCCCGGCAGCGCCGGTGCCGCCGGCGCCGCGGATCGGCGAACACACGGAGCAGATCCTTGGCAAGCTCGGGCTGGATGAAGCGGAGCGAAGCCGACTGCTTTCCGCTGGCGTGATCGGGCTGTAGGCGCCTGACGTCCGCAGCCAGGCTGTCACAGCACCTCGAAGACGCTGTAGACCGGCCCGTCGGGTAGTCGATGACCGACGCCGATGGCCACAACGTGGTTCATCCATCCGAAGCTCGACGATGCGGTCTCGAACATCGGGGCCATGCGGAAGTAGTAGGCCTCGGGAGCCACAGCTTCGCCTTGATCGATCCGCCGGAGGACGTCGGGCGGGCCGTGCCTGATGCCGCGGTAGGTCATCGCGATCAGCGCATCGTCGTTGGTCCTGAGCACCAGGCGCACGTCGAGGCCGACGCTGCCGTCGGACCGGACGGACTGCCAATCGCTGCCGCCGTCCATCACCTCGCCCGCCAGCCGGTCGCCGTCGAAGGTGCCTCCGTGGATGACGCCGATCCGGCGGTGGACGCCGGGTGTCGCCCCGACCGAGACCACCGGCCGTACCGCAAGGCGCAGGACGAAGAGCGCACGGGTGCGGATCGCCCGGAGCGTGTCGGGCAGGGAATCGAAGCTGGGGCTGGACATCACGTTCCTCCGTTCTTGTCGGGTGTCGAGTTTGACTCCGCGAGGGCCCTCGATATCCTCGGGACCACGCGCAGCACACGATCGACGCCGCCGCCTGTCGTGGTCGGCAGCGCGTCGATCCGCCGGCGCCTCGCGAAGCCGGCCGACCTGCCCGTCGATCTCGGCTCGGTGTCCGGATTCGTCCTCAATCTGGCGACCGCCAAGGCGCTGGGCCTGGACATCCCGCCCGACATCCTGATCCAGGCCACCGACGTCATTCGCGGAGCCGTCGCGACCAGGCCTCGCCCGCCACCGCCAGTGCCTCGATCTGGACCAGCATCGCTCCGCGCAGAGGCATGACCAGCGCGTGTCGCGCCGGGCGGTGCTCGGAATCCGGATAGTGGTGCAGCCAGGGCGCGTTCACTGCGGCGCGATGTGCCTCGTCGGCGAGGTACACCGTGATCTTGACGACGTCTCCCATGGCGAGGCCGCCGACCGCCAGGACACTCTTCAGATTCTCGAAGCAGTTCGCCGCCTGTGCGATTGCGTCCGGCGTCATCTCGCCGGTGTCGGGGTTCTTGCCACCGATCCCCGACGTTGCCAGGATCGGCCCGATCCGGCATCCCAGCGGGATGGGCACGCTGTGGTGCGAGAGTCCTTGAACGTCGATGCCTTTCTGGCGCACGATGCGATCCTCCGGTTGCAGGCCATTGCGCATGGCACGATCCTACGCAGGGACGTCGCGACGTCCGTCCTTGTTCGGAGAGGGCTTCGACTACCCTGTGCCCGCGCTCGACCAGCCTCTTCGGCACGCGGCCACACATCCAGGAATCGACATGTCCACCAAGAACACGTTCAGCAAAGAGTTCATCGCCAGTCAACGACAGCGTCTCGAGGCGCTGAAGGCGGACATCTCGGGCAGCGAGGAAGCGGCGGCGAAGGAAGCGAACGATCTTCAGGAGAGCCGCGGCGAAGAGGCCGAGGAATACGAGGACGCGGCACAAGCTCTGGACCGCAAGGAAATCCTGCAGTCGAAGCACGAGGTCGACCTGAAGCGCATGGCTCAGATCGAGCGGGCGTTGAAGAAGATCGAGCTCGGGACCTACGGACTCTCGGATGTCAGCGGCAAGCCGATTCCCCGCGAACGACTCGAAGCGATGCCCGAGGCTGTCCTGACGGTCGAAGAGGCAGCGGCGAAAGAGTGACGTCGC
>JAYTHL010000530.1:0-2788 GCA_043732605.1 Rhizobacter sp.
AACTCGGGATAGCGCACTTCCGGATAGAGCCGGTAGTCGGCGATGATCGTCAGGATGCCGCGCTCGGCGAGCGCCTCGCCCATGAACTTGTACTCGCGCCGGTCGCCCGATGTCCACGTGCCACCGTAGAAGAAGACGACGACCGGATAGCCGGCCGGCGGCGCGATCACTGTCGGCGTGTAGATGTCGGCCTTCTGGCGCGGCAGCGGGCCGTATGCGACGTCGTCGCTGACGCGATAGGTGTCGGTGCGCACGATGGCGTTCAGCGCCGTCAGCGGCGAGCACGCGGCCAGCACGACGAGAGCGACGATGGCGATGCCGAGAAGGGCGCCGGCGCGCAGGAGCGCGCTCATCGGGCACGCCACGGGAGACTGGCAGGTGGTGTCATCGACGAGGCATACGCCGACGAACCGCGTCCGGATGCGGGGCGACGGTCAGCGCGATGCCGAGAGCCGGGCGCGATGGCGCGCGAGCTCGGCGCGCACCTGGACCGGCGCGGTGCCGCCGACGATGTCGCGTGCTGCGAGCGAGCCGCGCAACGTCAACACGTCGAGCGCGTCGGCACCGATCGATGCATGGAAGCGCTGCAGCTCGGCGAGCGGAATCTCGCCCAGGCCGACACCTTGCGCGATCGCATGCTTGACAGCATGCGCGACGGCTTCGTGCGCATCGCGGAACGGCACGCCCTTCTTGACCAGGTAGTCGGCGAGGTCGGTCGCGGTCGCGTAGCCGCGCAGCGCGGCGCGCTCCATCGCATCCGCCTTGACTGCGATCCCAGGCACCATCTCGACGAACACGCGCAGCGTGTCCTTCACCGTGTCGACGGTGTCGAAGAGCGGCTCCTTGTCTTCCTGGTTGTCCTTGTTGTAGGCGAGCGGCTGGCCCTTCATGAGCACCAAGAGGCCCATCAGGTGGCCGACGACGCGGCCGGTCTTGCCGCGCGCAAGCTCGGGCACGTCGGGGTTCTTCTTCTGCGGCATGATCGACGAGCCGGTCGTGAAGCGGTCGGCGAGCTGGATGAAGCCGAAGCTCTGGCTCATCCAGAGCACGAGTTCCTCGCTGAATCGCGACACGTGCACCATGCACAGCGCCGCGGCCGACGTGAACTCGACCGCGAAGTCGCGATCGCTGACGGCGTCGATGCTGTTCCTGCACACGCCGTCCATGCCGAGCGCTGCCGCGACCGCGTCGCGGTCGAGCGGAAAGCTCGTGCCCGCGAGCGCCGCCGCGCCGAGCGGCAGGCGATTGGTGCGCGCGCGCACCTCGGCCATGCGCTCGGCATCGCGCGAGAACATCTCGACGTAGGCGAGCAGGTGATGCGCGAACGACACCGGCTGCGCGACCTGCAGATGCGTGAAGCCCGGCAGGATCGTCTCGGTGTGCGCCGACGCGAGCTCGACCAGCGCGCGCTGCAGTTCGACGAGCAGGCCGCCGACGAGATCGATCTCGTCGCGCAGCCAGAGGCGCGCGTCGGTCGCGACCTGGTCGTTGCGCGAGCGGCCGGTGTGCAGGCGCTTGCCGGCATCGCCGGCGAGCGCCACCAGGCGCGCCTCGATGTTGAGGTGGACGTCTTCCAGGTCGACGTTCCAGGCGAACTCGCCGCGCTCGATCTCGGCGCGGATCGTCGCGAGGCCGCTGCGGATCGCGGCGAGGTCGTCGGCGTCGATGACGCCGCGGTCGGCGAGCATCGCGGCGTGCGCGAGGCTGCCGGCGATGTCGGCGCGCCAGAGCCGCTGGTCGAAGCAGACGCTGGCCGTGTAGCGCTTCACGAGCTCGCTGGTCGGCTCCGAGAACAGCGCCGACCAGCCTTCGGATTTTTTCTCGAACTGGTTCGCGGACATGGGCGTGGAGGTCGGGTCGGGGGTTGCCAAGCGTGCGCATCGCACGGATTGGCGTCGGCGCCGGCGCAACGGGCCCCACGGCGGGGCGTCGGTTGGCGACAATCCCCGTCATGTTCGACGCTTGGCCTCGCTTGATTCTATCGGTGCCCGCCCGCTCCGGAGCCGACGCGTGAGCACGAACGCCGCGGCCGCCGCGGCGAGCAGCTCGGCGTCGCGATCGACCGACTTCGGCTCGACCGTCTTCGACGTCGTCGCACCCACGACGACGCGCCGCCGCGGCCTCCAGTCGGCGTTCGACGTCTGCCATGTCGGAGTCGTGCTGCGCGCGATCCTGTTCGTGCACGGCACGATGGCCATCGGCCTCGTGTTCGGCGCGTCGAGCTTCTCGGTCTGGCTGGCGCTCACGGCGGCCGGCGCGAGCGTCGCGCTGCCTGCGGTTCTGCTGTGGCTTCTCGTCGTTTGCGCGCTCAAGGAGCCGCTCTCGCGTTCGCCGCTGCCGCTGCAGTGGACGGCCGTGATCGCGCTCGGCGCCGTCGCCGCGTTCTGCGCCTCGCGGCTGATCGCGGCGCTGCTGCCCGACGCGACCGCGGTCGGCCTCGGCGCGCTCGTCGGCTGGGGCCCGGTGCTCGCCGGCGCGGCGATCGCGGCGTCGATCTTCCAGTGGCTGCGGCTGCTCGCGCAGGCGACCCTGCCGGCCGAGACGACGGCGCGGCTCGCGGAGCTGCAGTCGCGCATCCGCCCGCACTTTCTCTTCAACACGCTCAACACCGCGCTCACGCTCGTGCGCCTCGATCCGGCCAAGGCCGAGGGCGTGCTCGAGGACCTGGCCGAGCTCTTTCGCGTCGCCATCACCGAGAGCGCGGAGTCGGTCTCGCTCGGTGAGGAGGTCGATCTCGCCCAGCGCTACCTCGACATCGAGCAGATCCGCTTCGGCAGCCGTCTGCACG
>JAYTHL010000531.1:0-2788 GCA_043732605.1 Rhizobacter sp.
CGTCGTCTTGCCCTTGGCGTCGGTCACCTGCCGGTTGTTGACCACGACGGCCGCGTTCAGGCGCTTGACGTTGCCGCTGGCGTTGCGGGTGACGCGCACTGTCTTGTCGACCTCGTAGTTGGTGACGGCTTCGCGCCGGCCGTTCGCCGTCGCGCCGCCCGAGGGCGCGCCGTTCAAGGGTTGCGACGCGCCCGTCAGCGGCGCCGTCGCCGGCACCGGCGGCTGGTTCGACGCTGCGCCCGGCACGCCGCTCGGCAGCGCGCCGGCCGAGCCGTTCTGCTCCGAGGTCTGCTGGCTGCGGATCGCGATCGTGGCCTCCGTGCCCTGGTTCGGCTTGAACTCCTCGGAGGTCGCCTCGGACTGCGTGAAATCGATGTCGGCGGCGACGCTCGCCCGCAGGTTGTCGTGGCCGACGATCGGCTCGATCAGCTCGAAGATCCGCTTCGAGAAGCCGCTCTCGATCTGGTTGATGTACTGGAGCTGCTGCGCGTCGAGCCCGGCCGACTTGCCGGCGTCGCCACTGCCCGTCAGGAGCGAGCCGCTCTGGTCGAGCACGGTCACCATCTTCGGGTCCATCTCGGGCACGCTCGCCGAGACGAGGTGGACGATGCCCGCGACCTGCGCGCGGTCGAGCGTGCGGCCGGGATGCAGGCTCACGAGCACCGAAGCGCTCGGCTTTTGCTGCTCGCGGAAGAATCCGTTCTGGTTCGGCAGCGCGAGATGGACGCGCGCGTTCTGCACTGCGGCGAGCGAGGTGATCGAGCGCGTCAGCTCGCCTTCGAGGCCGCGCTGGAACGTGAGGCGCTCCTGGAACTGGGTCTGGCCGAAGCGCGCCGTGTCCATCAGCTCGTAGCCCGAGACCGAGCCCTTCGGCAGGCCGGCGGTGGCGAGCTTCAGGCGCAGGTCGGGCACCTGCATCGCGGGCACCATGATCGCGCCGCTGCCGGCCTGGACCTTGTACGGCACGTTCATGGTCGCGAGCTGGGCGACGACCGCGCCGCCGTCCTTGTCGGACAGGCCTGCGTAGAGCACCTTGTAGTCGCCCTGGCCGACGTTCATCGACAGCGCGACGACAATGCCCGCGAGCGCGGCGAGGCCGACGCCGAACTTGAGCTTGGTGCCGGCCGGCATGGCGCCGACGCGCTCCGCGAAGGTCGCCGGGACAGCGATCGTGCGAGCAGTGGCGAGGGCGACAGCGTTGTCCATAGAGGCCTGGTTTCAGTCCTGAGCAGGGGCGCGCAGAACTGAAGCGATTATTCGAAGACGGGCCCTCGCGCCATGCAGCGAACAGCCCGACAAAGCCGTCTCAGTTCCAGACCATGCGCCGTTCGTCGCTCACTACGATGGCGACAAACGTCGAGCCCTGCGGGCCACGGAGCCTTGTCAATGAACGTCACGCTGAAACCCTTCGACTTCGCCCAGGCCGCGGCACGCGCCGGCATGACGCCGACCGGACAGCCGCTCGGGACGCCGGCGCCCGCCGCTGCCGGAGCCGCCAGCTTCCAGCATGCCCTCGGCGAGGCGCTCGGTGCCGTGAGCAAGTCACAGAACGACGCGTCTGCGATGCAACAGGCGGTGTCGATGGACAACCCGACGGTGAGCCTCGAGCAGACGATGGTCGCGATGCAGAAGGCCCAGATCGGCTTCCAGGCGACGCTGCAGGTGCGAAACCGCCTGGTGCAGGCCTACACCGAGATCATGAGCATGCAGGTCTAGCGCGCAGTGCCGGCCGGCAGGCGGATCGTGAAGATCGCGCCCCGGTCCACGCCGTCGCTCGCTGCCTCGAGCTGCCCGCCGTGGCTCCTGACGATCGCCGTGGCGATCGCCAGGCCGAGGCCGAGGCCGCCGGAGCGCTGATAGGCCTCGATGCTCGCCTGCTGGTAGGCGACGAAGATGCGCGACAGGTCGTCGGCCGCGATGCCGATGCCGCTGTCTGCGCAGGTGACGACGAGGTCGCCGCCCTGCAGCTCGCTGGCGATCCGGATGTATCCGCCGGAAGGCGTGAACTTCACCGCGTTGCGCACGACATTCCACAGCACCTGCTGCATGCGCACCGGGTCCGCATCGACCGGCCGCGCGACCGCGCAGGGCACGACCTCGATGCGAAGACCCTTGGCGATGAGCTCCTGCCGCAGCATGTCGACGACCTGCGCGACCAGGCCGTCGATGTCGACAGGCTCCAGGGCGAGCTTCAACTTGCCCGCGGTGACGGCACCGAGGTCGAGGAGGTCGTCGATGAGGCTCGCTTCGAGGGCGACGTTGCGCTTGATCATCGCGACGAGATCGGAGACCTTGTCGGTCGTCGCGGCGAGCCGCCCGATCAGCTCAGCGGCGCTGGCGATCGACGACAGCGGCGTGCGCAGCTCGTGCGCCAGCACGGCGAGGAACTGGGTCTTGGCCGCATCGGCCCCCTCGGCGAGCTCCTTGGCGAGCGTCAGGCGGCGGATCCGTCCTGTCGTCGCGGCGCGCTCCTGCGCGCGGTGCAGGACGATGCCGATGAGCGCCTGGCGCAGCTCGGCCGCGGCGGCGATCTCGCTGCGCGACCACGGCGCGCTCCTGCCGCGCAGGATCTCCAGCCAGCTCTCGAAGCTCCGGCGCGGGCGCAGGCGGCCGTGCCCGTCGCGCTCCTTCACGGGCCCGCCGGCCCAATGGGTCGAGCGGGCGACCTCCGGGCGAAACCAGAGGACGACGTGCCGATGGACCCGGGACAGCGACACCGCCAGGACGCCGGCTGCGTTCCGGACGCCGGGCGGCAGGCTCGCGTCGGCGCCGCGCAGGTCGTCGGTGT
>JAYTHL010000532.1:0-2783 GCA_043732605.1 Rhizobacter sp.
TATCCCGACGCGGTCTACGTGTTCACGCCGCGATCGAAGATCCTGGCGCTGCCGCGCGGCGCGACGCCGGTCGATTTCGCCTACGCGATCCACACCGACGTCGGCGAGCATTGCGTCGCGGCCAACGTCAACGGCGAGCCGGTGCCGCTGCGCACCGAGCTGAAGAGCGGCGACGTCGTCGAGATCATCGGCGCGCCGAACGCGCGGCCGAACCCGGCGTGGCTCAACTTCGTCTGCACCGGCCGGGCGCGCTCGAAGATCAGGCACTACCTGAAGAACATGGAGCTCGAGGAATCGCAGGGACTCGGCGAGAAGCTTCTCGCCCAGGCGCTGCGTGCGGAAGGCCTCACCCTGCCGCCGGAAGACGGCCCCGGCGCCCTCGTCTGGCAGCAGCTCCTGCGCTGGACCGGCAACAAGAGCCGCGACGACCTGTTCGTCGACATCGGCCTCGGCCGCAAGATCGCGACCATCGTCGCGACGCGCCTGACGCGGCTGCTCGCCGAGGGCGGCGTGCGCGCCGACGCGCTGGCGCTGACGATGGGACGCTATGCCGTCGACGACTCGGCGCCGTCGCAAGGCCTGATCCTGATCGACGGCAGCGAGGGCGCGTCGGTGCAGCTCGCGCCGTGCTGCCGGCCGATTCCCGGCGACACGATCGTCGGCAATCTCGGCCGCGGCGAAGGCCTCACGGTGCACACCGCCGACTGCAGCGTCGGCAAGCGCCTGCTCGAGCGCGACAGCGAGCGCTGGATGCACGTCGACTGGGCCGAGCAGCCGACGCGGCCGTTCGTGACCGCCGTCGCGCTCCTCGTGCGCAACGGCAAGGGCGTGCTGGCGCAGGTCGCGTCGGCGGTGAGCCATGCCGAGGCCGACATCACGCATATCGACATGGGCAACGAGCCGGCGAGCGAGACGACCGAGCTCACCCTGCTGCTGAGCGTGCGCGACCGGCTGCATCTGGCCGATGTCATGCGCACGCTGAAGCGCTCGCCTGCGGTCCTGCGCGTCGCCCGCGTCAAGCCCTGACGCTCGTCGTCATCCGACCGGGGTCGCCCCAGGCTCCGGATAGCTCACGTCGAGCACCTCGATCGTTTCCAGCCCGCGCGGCGTCACCAGCTTGAGCTCGTCGCCGATGCGCGCCTTCAGCAAGGCGCGGGCGACAGGAGAGATCCAGCTCACTTCTCCCTGCGCGCTCTCGGCCTCGTCGACGCCCAGGATGCGGATCGTCCGCTCCTCGCCGCGATCGCTCTCGAAGCGCACCGTCGCGCCGAAGAAGATCTGCGGGTTGCCGTGGTGCAGCGAGGGCTCGACGACCTCGGCGATGTCGAGCCGCTTGGTGAGAAAGCGGATGCGCCGGTCGATCTCGCGCAGCCGCTTCTTGCCGTAGAGGTAGTCGCCGTTCTCGGAGCGGTCGCCGTTCTTCGCGGCCCAGGAGACGATCTCGACGATCTTCGGACGCTCGTCGTCGAGCAGCGTCATCAGCTCGGCGCGCAGGCGCTTGAAGCCGGCGGACGTGATGTAGTTCTTCGCGCCCTCGGGCAGCGCCGGCGCGGCGATGGCGTCCTCATCGGGCTCGTGGTCGGTCTCGCGGGTGAAGGCCTTGTTCATGGTCGGTGCAGTGCTCGGGGTCGGGTCGGACTCGGGGCATCATCGGCGATCGAAGCTCACCACTCCCCGAAAAGGTCAACCGCCATGTCCACTCCCCGTCGCGTCGCCGTGATCGTCGGCAGCCTGCGCAAAGGCTCGTTCAACCGCAAGATGGCGCTCGCGCTGAAAGCGATGGCGCCGCCATCGCTGGCGCTCGAGATCGTCGAGATCGGCGCGCTGCCGCACTACGACCAGGACGACGACGCGGCGCCGCCGGCGCCGTCGGCCGCGTTCAAGCAGGCGATCGCCGGCGTCGACGCCGTTCTCTTCGTCACCCCGGAATACAACCGCTCGGTGCCCGGCGTGCTCAAGAACGCGATCGACATCGCTTCGCGTCCGTACGGCAAGAGTGCCTGGGACGGCAAGCCCGCCGCCGTGATCAGCCTGTCGCCCGGCGCGATGGGCGGCTTCGGCGCGAACCATCACCTGCGCCAGTCGCTGGTGTTCCTCAACATGCCGACGATGGCGCAGCCCGAGGCCTACGTCGGCGGCGCCGGCGAGATGTTCGACGAGGCCGGCGCGATCAAGAAGCCGGACACCGCCAAGTTCATGGCGACCTTCCTGGAGAAATTCGAGGCCTGGATCGAGCGCACGGGCAAGCCGGCTGCTTGAACCCTCGTCGGCTCACGCGCGCCGCAACGGCTTCTTCGTCGCGCGCGCGACGGTCGCCGCTTTCTTCGCCGGCGCTTTCTTGGCCACGGCTCTTTTCGCCGGGGCCTTCTTCGCGAGAGCCTTCTTCGCGACCGCTTTCTTCACGGCGGTCTTCTTCGCGACGACAGACTTCTTCGCGACGGGCTTCTCGACCGCCGTCTTCCTGGCGACTGCCTTCTTCGCGACCGTCTTCTTCACGACCGCTTTGCCGTCCTTCCTGCGCCTTGGCGGCATGCCTCGCGGCGCTGGCGCCGGCACCTGCGCGCTCCGGGCGATCTGCAGATAGGCGAAATAGTTCTCGCCGTAGTACTTCGAGCCGTCGAAGTAGCCTTGCTTCAACCCCTTCGCCGGGTCGTAGTGGCCGGTGTTGTAGGCGATGGCGACGCCGGCGCATTCCTGGTCGGTCAACGACGCCTTCGTCTGCCAGCCCAGGCGCTTGAGCACCGACTGCAGCTCGCCCGTGCACTTGCCGAGCGCGGCGTCGA
>JAYTHL010000533.1:0-2781 GCA_043732605.1 Rhizobacter sp.
CGCGACACCGTGCTGATGCCGCCGGCCGCAGTCGAGTAGCTGGCCGTGTTGACGAGGCGCAGCAGCTTGTTGGTGAGGGCGACGTCCTTCAGGATCTCGCCCGACAGCGCCGAGACGTTCTTGTTCTCGGAGTCGGCGACCTGCTGGATGCGCGCCACCGAGTCGGAGAGCGCGGGGAAGTCGCTCTTGTGGCGCATCCGGCGCAGCAGGAAGTCGAGCGTGCCGCTGCCGGCGCCGCCGTCGGCCGACGGCGCGTCCTCGGTGCTCGCGGCCGGCGCGAGC
The DNA here is from genome assembly GCA_043732605.1 of Rhizobacter sp. Taxonomy (GTDB): domain Bacteria; phylum Pseudomonadota; class Gammaproteobacteria; order Burkholderiales; family Burkholderiaceae_C; genus Schlegelella_A. The sequence continues at coordinate 283 of JAYTHL010000533.1, forward strand.
CACGACTGCAGGGCGGTGCGGAGCTCCGTCGCGCTTTGCCAACGCCGCTCGGGAGAGCGCTCGAGGGCCTTGCGGATCACGCTGCGCAGCACGTCGTCGACATCGGACGAGGCGCTGTCCGGCACGCGCAGGTCCTCGCTCGCGACGCGCTGCATCGCCAGGTGCGGATCGCGCTCGGTAACGAGCCTGGTTCCGCTCACCAGCTCAGCGAGCATGACGCCGACCGAGAACAGGTCCATCGCCGCCGTCGGCAGGCTGCCGCGCGTCGCCTCGGGCGACATGTAGCCGGGCGTGCCGACGATCTCCTCGCGCCCGCTCGGATCGTGCAGGCGACCGGCGATGCCGAAGTCCATGACCCGGGCCCGGCCGGCGGTCGCGACGAGCACGTTCGAGGGCTTGAGATCGCGGTGGACGACGCCGGCCGCATGCGCGGCCTGGAGCGCGTCGAGGACGCCGAGGATCAGCGTCACGGCCTCCTGCGCGGGCAGCGCGCCGCGCGCCTTGGCGAGCTGTGCCAGCGTCGGCCCCGGGACGTACTCGAACACCAGGTAGGGCTGGCGCTCGAACACGTCGGCCTCGAACACCGGCACGATGTTGGGATGGGTCAGGCGGCTGACGCTGCGCGCCTCGCGCAGCCACTCGCCGACGGCCACCGGATCGACCGACGCGTCGGAATGCATGAGCTTGATCGCGACCTCGCGCTCGAGGCGCTGGTCGAAGCCGAGCCAGACCGTCGCCTGCGCGCCCTCGCCGAGCACGCGGCGCAGCTCGAAGCGGCCGAACGGGCGGCCGATGGACTTGGAAGCGGCGGCGGTCGCGATGGGCATCACCCAGGTCTATCGGCGCCCGGCCAGCCGAATTGAATCGAATTCCGGCAACCGGGCACGCCAATCGCCGGGTCGAAGCACGTCCACCCTCACGAGACAACGCCCATGAAGCTCTCACTCACTTTGCTGGCCCTGGCCACGACGGCGCTCGGCGCCTGCTCGTCGATGAATTCGACGACGTCCGACGCGATGGCGGCTCCGACCGTCGACACCGCGATCGTCCTGCTGCCCGGCTCCGGCGCCGCCGAGCAAGTCGCATCGGGCTGCTGGGCGACCTTCTTCGACGAGCGCAGCTTCACCGGCAGCTCGCTCACGCTCGTCGGCCCCGCCGATCTGCAGACGCTCGACAAGGGCGCAGCGCAGCAGCTCAAGCGCGACATCAAGAGCGTCGTCACCGGCCCGCGCGCGACGCTGGTGCTATACGAGAAGCAGTTCCTCTCGGCCCGCTCCGTGGGCTTCGGCCCCGACAGCCGCGAAGCCGGCCTGGCGGAAAAGCTCGGCTTCGGCGGACGGATCGAATCGATGCAGCTGCGCTGCGCGTCCTGAGCGTGCGATAGGCGAGCCCTGGCGCTGCAGGGGCGCGATCGGTGCTCGGCGATCCGGGAAGGAGCCGCGTACTAACCCTTTCAGCGCTTTGCTTGCCCGCACCAGAATGAGGCGATGACTTCACCGAACTCGTCGCACATTCCGGCCAACGCGCGTTCGACGCGTCGGCGCGCCCTGCACCTGGCCAGCGCGACGTTCGCCGCGCTGCTGATCGCTTCTTGCGGCGGCGGCGACGACTCGTCCTCGACGCCGCCGCCCGTCGTCACGCCGTCGGCCGCACTTGCCGTCACGGTGCTGTCGAGTCGGGCCGACTCGGTCACGAGCGGCAGCGCCCTCGTCGAGATCGCGGTGCCCGCGGGCATCGCCGCAAGCGACGTCAAGCTCACCGCCGCCGGCACCGACGTGACCTCGACGCTGACGACCAACGCCGACGGCACCCGGCTGCGCGGGCTCGTCGCCGGCCTCGCGCTCGGCGACACGCTGCTGGCAGCCGACGTCGCCACCAACCGCGCCCACGGCCAGCTCACCGTCACCAACCATCCGCGCAGCGGCCCGGTCTTCTCCGGCCTGCACCTGAGCCCGTTCGAGTGCCGGACCGCCGAGTCGGGGCTCGGCGCGCCGCTCGACGCCGACTGCGCAGCGACGACGCGCTACGACTGGTTCTATTTCACTGCCGCCGGCGTGCGCAAGCCGCTGACCGACCCGCTCGGCGCCCGCCCTGGCGATGTCGGCACCGCGACCACGATCGACGGCAAGACGGTGCCCTTCATCGTGCGCGTCGAGTCCGGCACGATCAACCGCTCGATCTACCGCATCGCCGTGCTCGACGACCCGGCCACCGCCGGCGTCTGGAACGGTGCCGGCTGGAACCGGCGAGTCGTTTTCCGCTTCGGCGAATCGACGGCGGCGCAATACAACCAGGGCTCGAACGGCGTCACCGAGGTCTTCAAGAGCGACGCCACCGACACCCAGAGCATCAAGTCGCTCGAACGCGGCTTCGCCTACGTGGTCTCGACGCTCAACATCAACAAGGTCAACGTCAACGACGTGCTCGCCGCCGAGACGGTGATGATGATCCGCGAGCACATCGCCAAGACCTACGGCGTGCCGCGCTGGCTCGTCGGCA
>JAYTHL010000534.1:0-2780 GCA_043732605.1 Rhizobacter sp.
GCCGCGCCGTCCATCGAAGCGCGCGAGGGCATCGAGCAGGCGATCGAGATCGGCCTCGCGCTCGACCGGATGGAAGCACTCCGTGTCGATCGCGAACACCGGCGCGCCCTCGTACGAAGCGAAGAGCTCGGCGTAGCCGTTGCCGAGCCGTTCGAGATAGGCGAGGTCGATGCCGTGCTCGGCCACGATGGCGCGCTTCTTCACGCGCCCCAGCAGCGTCTCGGCCGACGCCTGGAGCCAGACGACGAGATCCGGCTCGCGCAGCTGCGCGGCGATCGGCTGGTGCATCTGCGCGTAGAGCCGGTACTCCTCGTCACTCAGGTTGAGGCGGGCGAAGAGCGCGTCCTTGGCGAACATGAAGTCGCTCACCACGGCCGGGGCGAACATGCCCGGCTGCGCCAGCGACCGCATCTGGCGCTCGCGCTGGAAGAGGAAGTAGAGCTGGGTCTGGAACGCGTAGCCCGGGCGGTCCTGGTAGAAGCGCCAGAGGAACGGGTTTTCCGCCGGCTGCTCGAGCATCAGCTCGGCGCCCAGGCGCTCGGCGAGCTGGCCGGCGAGCGTCGTCTTTCCGACGCCGATCGGGCCTTCGATCGCGATGTGGCGAAAGCGCACCGTCAGCAGCGGCGCGGGCAGCGACGAGATCATCGCTTCAGTTTAGCCAGCCGCTGCCCGGCGACGGCCGCGAGCAGGACCTCCACGGTGCCGCGGCCGGGAACGTCGAGGCCGGGCGCGACTTCGGTCAGCGGCGCGAGCACGAAGGCGCGCTCGGCGAGGCGCGGATGGGGCAGCTCGAGCTCGGGCGTCTGCATCGTCCGGGTGCCGTGGAGCAGGAGGTCGAGGTCAAGCGTGCGCGGTGCGCGCGGGAACGGACGCTCGCGGCCGTGCGCCTGCTCGATGCCCTGCAAGGCGTGCAGCAGGTCGAGCGGCGCGAGCGACGTGCGCACGTGGGCGACAGCGTTGACGTAGTCGTCGCCGGCCGCATCCAGCGGCGCCGATTCGTAGAAAGTCGAGCGCGCGACCAGCGTCGTCGTGGGAAGTCGGGCAATCGCGTCGAAGGCGCGGTCGAGCTCGGCGACGCGATCGCCGAGATTCGAGCCGAGCCCGATGAACGCATCCTCGGCGACGCTGCTCGCGTCGTCGAGGCCCGCCGATGTCACGAAGGCGTGCCCGCCGGCTCGCCTGGCTTCCTTCTGCGCCGACGGCGCTTGCGCGGGGCCACGCTGCCATCGGGAGGCGGAGCGTCGTCGTCTTGAGCGCTGTCCTGCGACACGGCAACAGGCGCCTCGTCGCTTCCGGCCGGCGCCGCCGCGCGCTTGACGCGACGCGGCCCGCGCGTCTCGCGCACGCTGTCGAGAAGATCGCGACGCTCGTCGTCGTTGGCCTGGAACAGGGCTTCCCACCACACCGCGAGCGCCGGATCGGCTTCGCCGACCTCGCCGCGCAGGCGCAGGAAATCGAGGCCGGCGCGAAAGCGTGGCTGCTCGAGCAGCGTCATCACCGAGCTGCTGGCGCGGCGCTCGAAGCGCGGCTGCAGCATCCAGATCTCGCGCATGTCGACGGCAAGCTTGCCGCGCCCGGAGATGTCGCCGATGCGCGCGTCGAAGGCGGCATCGATCGCCGCCTGCAGCGCCGGGAACGGCGCTTCGCCGGCATCCTGGCGCTGCTTCCAGCCCTCCTGCACGTCGTGCCAGAGCATCGCCGCGAGCATGAAGCTCGGCGCGACCGGCTTGCCGGCGGCGACGCGCGCGTCGGTGTCGGACAGCGCGAGGCGCACGAACTTCTCGCGGCCGTCGTGGCGCTGCACCTCGTCCAGGGCGACGTCGAGCACGGGGAACACGCCTCGGTGCAGGCCGAGCTTCTTCAACTCGACGATCGAGGCCAGCGCGTGGCCGGTCTGCAGCAGCTTGATCATCTCGTCGAACATGCGCGAGATCGGCACGTTGGCCAGCAGCGGCGCGGTCTCGGCGATCGGCGCGCCGGTGCTGGGCTCAAACTCGAAACCCAGCTTGGCGGCAAAACGCAGCGCCCGGATGATGCGCACTGGGTCTTCGCGATAACGTGTCGCTGGGTCGCCGATCATGCGCAGTAGCTTGGCTTTCACGTCGGCAATGCCGCCGTGGTAATCGATCACCAGCTGGCTCGCGGGGTCGTAGTACATCGCGTTGATGCTGAAGTCGCGCCGTGCGGCGTCCTCGACCTGCGGGCCCCAGACGTTGTCGCGCAGCACCCGGCCGCTGGCGTCCACCGCATGCGCCGAGCCGGCCAGCGCGGCCCTGCTGGTTTTTTCGTTGCCGGCGACTTGAGTCGCTTCGCTGTTGTCCATGTAGGCGCGGAAGGTCGAGACCTCGATCACCTCATGGTCGCGGCCGCGGCCGTGGATCACGTGCACGATGCGGAAGCGCCGGCCGATGATGAAGGCGCGCCTAAACAGTGACTTCACCTGCTCGGGCGTGGCGTCGGTGGCCACGTCGAAGTCCTTGGGCCGCAAGCCCACCAGCAAGTCACGTACCGCGCCGCCCACCACATACGCCTGGAAGCCGGCCTGCTGCAACGTGCGCACCACCTTGACGGCGCGCTCGTCCACCAGCAACGGGTCGATGTGGTGCTGGGACACCGGCACCTCGACCCGCTTGCCGGCGGGCATGACCGGTGCGGTGGGCGCGGCGGGGGCGGCCACAACGCGCACTGCGGCCTGGGCTGCGTCGGCCGCAGCACCGGCTGCCGGCTTGCCAAGCAGGCGGGAGATGAATTTTTTGATCATGCGAACAACCTCAGGATGC
>JAYTHL010000535.1:0-9227 GCA_043732605.1 Rhizobacter sp.
GCGCTGTTCGCCGAGGCGACCGAGCCCGCCGACGACGTCTGGCTCGTCGCCGGCCTCGCCGAAGTCGAGCGCGACGCCGCTGCTGCGCGCCGGGCGGCCGAGCGATCGACCGATGCCGGCTCGCCGTGGAAGATCGCCGACGGCTGGCGCGTCAACGGCCGCGCCGCGCGTCGTCTCGGCTTTCGCATCGGCGAATGGACGCGCGAGGTCGACGCGACCGCGCTGCCCGGCGGCGGCTGGCAGCTCGCGCTCGGCGACACGCGCGTCGCCGCGTCGGCGGTGCTGCACGGCGACGGGCCGATCGCGGCGATCCTCGGCGAGCGCAAGGTCGCGGCGACGGTCGTCGCGCAGGGCGAGCGGCGCCACGTGTTCGTCGACGGCGCGAGCTTCGTCGCGACCTTCATCGATCCGCTCGGCATGACCGGTGCCGAGCACGAGGAAGAGGGCGCCGGCCTGATGGCGCCGATGCCCGGCAAGGTCATCGCGCTGCTTGCCGCGGTCGGCGCGAGCGTCGACAAGGGCGCGCCGCTGCTCCTCCTCGAGGCGATGAAGATGGAGCACACGATCAGCGCGCCGCGGGCCGGCACGGTGAAGTCGTACCGCTACGCGGCCGGCGATCAGGTCGCCGAGGGCGCGGAGCTGGTCGAGTTCGACTGAGCGTCGGTCGTCGGCACGGGGAACAGCACGGCGGCCGCTGCGGCCGGATCGTCACCGCGGCGAAACGCGATCGTCGTGACCCCGCCCGACGACGACGCGGCCGCGACCGTGAACGCCTTCTTCGGGCACGCGCCCATGCAGGTCGTGAGCACGACGCGCACGCGCGGCACCTTCGCGTCGCGGCAGGCGCGGCCGAGCTGCTTGGCGACCTCGCGCGCGCCGATCTTCTTCGGCCCCTTGCTGCGCTTTTCGCACGCCTTGCAGACGAGGACGACGCTCTTCCAGCCGGGGCGAAGCGGTGCGGGCGCGTGGGGCGCGTGGGGCGTGTCGGGCGATCGGTCGTGCGGCATCGGCCGAGTATCGGGGCCGACGAGAAGTCGCGTCAGCCGCGCGGCTCTTCCCAGTCGAAGCGCCAGATCGCGATCGCCGCGAACAGCGCGCTGAAGGCGAGGAGCGCCGCGATCGGCGCGATCGCCGCCGAGAAGCCCAGGCCGCGCCAGGTCATCGCGTCGAGGCCGTCGACCGCCCAGCGCGTCGGCACGACGAGCGAGGCCGTCTGCAGCCACGGCGGGAAGATGAACGACGGCACCCAGGCGCCGCCCAGCATCACCATCACCAGCGTCGCGAAGATCGCCAGGCCACGCGTCGCTTCGGGCGTCTTGCCGATCGCCGCGATGAGCAGGCCGAAGCTCGACGTCAGCAGCGCGAACGCGACCGCGATGCCGACGAAGCCGGCGACGCTGCCGTCGATGCGCACGTTGAAGAAGGCGATCGCCGCCGCGTAGATGATCGCGAGCAGGATCAGCGCCGTGATCGCGCCGCTGACGATGTGGCTGCCGAGCAGCAGGCCGCGCGAGAGCGGTGCGGCGCGCAGCCGCTTCCACAAGCCCATGCGGCGCGCGAGCAGAACGCCGACGCCGACCTCGATGCCCATGAAGAGGATGAACTGCACGCCCATGCCGGCGAACGAGTGGGCGTAGCCGTTGTACGGCACCTTGGCGGCCGCGGTCGAGGCTTCCGCCTGGAGCGTGAAGGGCAGGCTGAACGCGGCCCCGCCGCCCGTGCCGAGGCTGTCGCCGACGGCCTTCATCACGTGCTGCGTGAGCAGGCCGCGCACGAGCGGCATCACGGTCGCCTGCGAGGGATCGAAGTGGACCGCGATCTGCGGCTTCGCGCCGCCGCCGATGAGCGCCCGCGGGGCTGCGTCGCCGAAGCCGGCAGGCAGCACGATCGCGGCGCGAACCTTGCCTTCGCGCGCCTGGGCGATCGCGGTCGGCTCGTCGAGCAGCTTGACCTCGAAGGCCGGGTCGGCCTGCACCGACGCCGCGATGGCGTGGCTGAGCGGGCTCGCGTCGCGGTCGACGACGGCGATCGGGATACGCGACGGCTTGCCGTCGTCGCCGCCGCCGAAGAGCGATCCGAAGAACGCCGCGATGACGATCGGCGCGACGATCGACATGATGAGCGCACGCCGGTTCGAGAAGTAGAGGATCAGGTCCTTGCGGACGAGGGCGCGCAGGGCGATGAAGTTCATGGTCAGTCCCTCAGTTGACGGCCGGTGAGCGACAGGAAGACGTCCTCGAGGTCGGCGCGACCCGACGAGATCCGGTGCACGGTGTGGCCGTGCGCCGCGAGCCACGAGAGCAGCGCTGGCGCGGTGCGGCCGAGATCGGCGACGCCGGCGGTGAGGCGCGTTGCGTCCTGCGCCGGCCGCGCGATGCCGGGCTCGCGGGCGAGTGCGGCCAGATCGACCGTGCCGTCGACTTCGATCTCGAGAGTCTCGACGACAGGCAGCCGCTTGTAGAGGCCCTGCAGCGTGTCGCTGGCGACGACGCGACCGTGGTCCATGATGACGACGCGATCGCAGAGCCGCTCGGCCTCTTCCATGTAGTGCGTCGTGTAGAGCAGCGCCTTGCCGCGCTCGCGCAGCGACTCGAGGTTGTCGAAGATCGCGTTGCGGCTCTGCGGATCGACTCCGACCGTCGGCTCGTCGAAGATCAGCACGTCGGGATCGTGGACGAGGGCGGCAGCGATGTTGAGGCGCCGCTTCATGCCGCCGCTGAATGTCGACGGCTTGTCCTTGGCGCGGTCGGCGAGGCCGACGAGCGTCAGCGCAGCGTCGACCCGCTCGCGCAGCAGCGTGCCGGCGAGACCGTAGAGCGCGCCGAACAGCTCGAGGTTGGCGGCGGCGCCGAGGTTCTCGTAGATCGAGAGCTCCTGCGGCACGACGCCGATGCGGCGCTTGGCGTCGGGCGTGTTCTCGGTCAGCGCGATGCGCGATGCGCCGTCGCCGACGAAGACGCGTCCCTGATCGGCGCCGACCAGGCCGCACAGCATCGCGACGGTTGTCGACTTGCCGGCGCCGTTCGGCCCGAGCAGGCCGACGATCTCGCCGGCCGCGACGGCGAGCGACAGGTCGGCGACGACGGCGCGGCTGCCGTACGATTTGCACAGTCCCTGGGCTTCGAGCATCGGCATGGTCTTCTCCTTCGTTGGAGGGCGACTCTAGCCAGCGCTCCCCCGGGGGGAAGGGGCGAGCGACCGATCGACGGCAGCGCGGCGCGAACGGCAGGCTGGCGGCGCGACCGGCAGCCACGACACGAAGGAACGAGCGATGCGAACGGTGACCACGGGAGAGTTCGACGGCGGCTCGGTCTTCATCGACGGCGACTGGAAGCCGCTCTCGGAGGCGAAGATCTCGATGTTCGACTGGGGCTTCACGCGTTCGGATGCGACCTACGACGTCGCGAGCACCTGGCACGGCGCGTTCTTTCGCCTCGAGGATCACCTCGATCGCTTCTTCGCCAGCCTGGCCAAGATGCGGATGACGATTCCCCACACGCGCGCAGAGGTGCGCACGATCCTGCACGGCTGCGTCAGGGCCGGCGGCCTGCAGGACGCGTACGTCGCGATGGTGTGCACGCGAGGCGTGCCGCCGCGCGGCTCGCGCGACCCGCGCCTGGCGACCAATCGCTTCTACGCCTACGCGCTGCCCTTCGTCTGGATCGCGCCGCCCGAGAAGCAGTCGTCGGGCATCGACCTGCACGTCAGCGACCGGATCCGCATCGCCCCCGAATCGGTCGACCCGACGGTCAAGAACTACCACTGGATCGACCTCGTGATGTCGCTCTTCGACGCCTACGACCGCGGCGCCGACACGAGCTGCGTCGTCGATGCCGCGGGCAACGTCGCCGAGGGTCCGGGCTTCAACGTCTTCATGGTCAAGGACGGCGTCGTGCGCACGCCCGAGCGCGGCGTGCTCGAGGGCATTTCGCGGCGCACGGTGATCGAGCTTTGCGGTGCGCTCGACATTCCTCTGCGCATCGAGCCCGTGCCCGCCGGCGATCTCGCCGGAGCCGACGAGGTATTCCTCAGCTCGACCGGCGGCGGCGTGATCCCGATCGCCGGCATCGATGGCCAGGCGCTGCCGCGGCCGCTTCCCGGGCCAGTCGCGCGTCGGCTGCAGGACGCCTACTGGGCGCTGCACGAGGACCCGCGCCACCGCGATCCGGTCGCGTATTGACTCAACGGCGGTCGCCGCTCTGCGCGGCGCGACGGCTTCGCCTCTTGCAAGCCGGACGGACTGCACCATGTGGTCAGGATGGCTCCGCCGATCGGCGGATTCGACTTCGTCGGGCGCGGCGTACCTTCGCAGCCATCCTGTCCCAAAGAGATTCGTTGCGATGAACACCCCCGCCAGCCCCGGCGCCGATCCGCTCCGCGCCCACTCCGACCGCCTCGCGGCGATCGTCGAGACCCTCGCCGCGAGCACCGTGGCCGTCATCGGCCGCCGTCACGCCGTCGCGTCGGGCGTCGTCTGGCGCGACGGCCTCGTCGTCACCGCCGCGCACGTGTTCCGGCGCACGCCGGCCGCGGTCACGCTCGTCGCCGATGGCGGACGCGAGCTCGCCGCGACGCTCGTCGGCATCGATTCGCCGACCGACCTCGCACTGTTCCGGCTCGCAGACGAGGCCAGCCTTGCGCCGCTCGCGTTCGGCACGGCCGGCGCGCTCCAGGCCGGGCACGTCGCGATCGCCGTCGGCCGCGCCGCCGAGGGCGACACGATCGCCAGCGCGGGCATCGTCAACCGCGTCGGCGGTCCGTGGCAGACCTGGCTCGGCGGCCAGATCGATCGCCTGATCCGCCTCGACGGCGGTGTCTACGAAGGCCTCTCGGGCGCGCCCGTCGCCGACGCCTCGGGCGAGGTCATCGGCACCGCGACCTCGGCGCTGTCGCGCAGTTACGGCGTCGTCGTTCCGACGTCGACCGTCGACCGCGTCGTCGATGTCCTGCTCTCGCATGGCCGTGTCGCGCCGCCGTGGCTCGGCATCGGCGCCCAGTCGGTGCCGCTTCCCGGTGTCGCGGACACGGCCGGCGACGGCGAGCGCAGCGGCCTGCTCATCACCTCGCTCGCGTCGGGAGGCCCTGCCGAGCGTGCGGGCATGCTGATCGGCGACATCATCGTGCGAGCCGCCGAGAGCGCGGCAGCCGACCTGCGCGAGTTGCGCCAGGCGCTCGCCGCTCACGTCGGCAAGAGCGTCACGCTCGCCGTCCTGCGCGGCGGCCGGCCGCTGGAGCTCCGCTCCGAAGTCGGCGAGTGGCCGGGCGAGCGGCGCTGCTGCTGATCACGATGAACATGACGATGGATGGAACGCAGATGATCCGGGTCGCGCTGGCCTCGCCTTCGAAGCTCGTTCGCGCCGGCCTGGCAGACGGCCTCGCGGCACTCGGCGGATTCGAGGTCATGCTCGCAGCGACCTCGCTGGCCGAGCTCGAGGAGGCCGGCTTCGGCGGCGCCGAGGTCGCGATCGTCGATGCCGGCGACGAGAGCGAGAGCGATCTCGACATCGTCCCCGGCACCGGGCCGCAGCTCGTGCTGCTCGTCGCCGATGCCGACGAGCGCGTCGGCGAGTGGCTGATCGACGGCTGCTCGGTGCTGCCGCGCTCGGCCACGCCGCTGGCAGTCGCCGGCGCCGTGCGGGCCGCACTCGCCGGCCTGGTCGCGACGCCGGCGACCTTCGCCGCCGAGGCGCTGCGCTTCGAGCGCGTCGGCGAGCGCCGCGCCGCGTCGCCCGTGTTCGAGGCGCTGACGCCACGCGAGCGCCAGGTGCTGGCGGCGATGAGCAACGGTCTGGGCAACCGCGAGATCGGCGGCGCGCTCGGCATCTCGGCGCACACCGCCAAGTTCCACGTCGCCCAGATCATCGCCAAGCTGCAGGCGCAATCTCGCGCCCACGCCGTCGCCAAGGCGCTGCGCGCCGGCTTCGTCGACGCCTGACCGGCCAGCATCGACCTGCTCTCCGCTCGTCGGCGGATCGAGGGATCGCCGCGGCGCGCGGTCGATAGGAGAATGGACCCCGTCGAGCCGCCGAGCGGCGAAAGGGTGTTCCGTGGCCATTCAAGAGCTCATCTCGCAAGCGCACGACTATCTGATCGGCGCGCTCGCCTCGCCGACCGAGATCGGTGCGCTGCTCGCCGCGGCGTGCGCTGCCGGCCTCACGATCAGCAGCTCGTTCGTCAAGACGATGGTGCCGCTGCGCTGGCTCGCGGTGTGCGCCAACGTCGGCTTCCTCGCCTACGGCGTGCTCCATCCCTCGTACGTGATGGCGCTGATGCACGGCGTGCTGCTGCCGATCAACTGCATGCGACTGGCCGAGATGAAGCGGCTCACGGCGCGAGTGCATGCCGCCACCTCGAGCAAGGACCTGTCGGTCGTCTGGCTCAAGCCCTACATGAAGAGCACGCGCTTCAAGGCCGGCGAGATCCTGTTCAACAAGGGCGACCAGGCCGAGCACCTCTACATCCTGGCCGAGGGCCACGTCGAGTTCATCGAGATCGGCGTCGTCATCGGCCCGGGCCAGATGTTCGGCGAGATCGCGTTCTTCGCGCCCGACAAGCGGCGCACGCTCTCGGCCCGATGCGCGGAGCCGTGCCTGATCCTGAGCATCAACCAGAGCACCGTGCGCCAGCTCTACTTTCAGCATCCTGCGTTCGGCTTCGAGATCGTCGGCTTGATCGCCAATCGCCTCTCGGCCGACGTCGCACGCCTGCAGGACCAGCTCACCGACCGCGCCGCGCTCGCTTGAGCGCCAGGCCTGCTCAGATCGCGTCGTCTTCGTCGCTCTCGTCGTCCGACGAATCGTCGGCCAGGCCTTCGATCGAATCGTCGTTGCCGGTGATCGACTCGGCGGAATCGAGCGCGTCTTTCGAGCTGGCGATGCGGTCGGGCGAGATGTCGGCGCCATCGCGGGCGCCTTCGGGCACGGCCTCGGCGCGCTCGCCGGTGCCCATCGAGTCGCTGTCGCTGTCGTTGGAGACCGGTGTCGCGCCGCCGAGCTCGCCTTCCTCGGCGTCGGTCTTCAGGCGCGTCGCGCCCTGGATGTCGCTGCCGCTGTCGGAGGTGTCGCTCGGGCCGAGCGTCTCGGCGTCGCGGCCGCGGGCTTGCTGAGGCGCGCGCTCGCCGCCGAGGATGCTGCTGTGGGACATGGGTGGCTCTCCTGAGTTCTCGGCGTTGGCGGCAAAGCATATGCCTGCTTCGAGCCGATCCGCCGCGTTTCCATCGCGCAGTGGGGTCTCAGTCGGCGAGCATGCGCCAGTGGCGAAGTGTCTCGACGCCAGCCGAGAGCGGCGGCGCGAGCGCGAACGGTCAGACGCGCTCGACGACGATCGCGATGCCCTGGCCGACGCCGATGCACATCGTGCAGAGCGCGTACTTGCCGCCGATCCGGTGCAGCTGGCTGACGGCCGTCGTCACCAGCCGCGCGCCGCTGGCGCCGAGCGGATGGCCGAGCGCGATCGCGCCGCCGTTCGGGTTGACGCGCGCATCGTCGTCGGCGAGACCGAGGTCGCGCAGCACGGCGAGGCCTTGCGCGGCGAACGCTTCGTTGAGCTCGATCACATCCATCTGTGCCAGCGCGAGGCCGGTGAGCTCGAGCACCTTGCGTGTCGCCGGCGCCGGGCCCATGCCCATGATGCGCGGAGCCACGCCGGCCGTCGCCATGCCGACGACGCGCGCCCGCGGCACCAGGCCGTGGCGCGCGGCGGCGCGCTCGCTCGCGAGGATGAGAGCGCACGAGCCATCGTTCACGCCCGATGCGTTGCCCGCCGTCACCGAGCCGTCGGGCTTGACGACGCCCTTCAGCTTGGCGAGCGATTCGAGGCTCGTGTCACGCGGATGCTCGTCCTTGGCGACGACGATCGGATCGCCCTTCTTCTGCAAGATCGTCACCGGCACGATCTCGCCGTCGAAAAAGCCCGCCTTCTGCGCCGCGACCGCCTTCTGCTGCGAGGCGAGCGCCATCCGGTCCTGCGCCTCGCGCTCGATCCTGTAGTCGCCGGCGACGTTCTCGGCGGTCTCGGGCATCGAGTCGACGCCGTACATCTCCTTCATCAGCTTGTTGACGAAGCGCCAGCCGATGGTCGTGTCGTAGACCGCGTTGGTGCGCGAGAACGCGCTCTCGGCCTTCGGCATCACGAACGGCGCGCGGCTCATGCTCTCGACGCCGCCGGCGATCATCAGCTCGACCTCGCCCGCCTTGATCGCGCGCGCTGCGCTGCCGACCGCGTCCATGCCCGAGCCGCACAGGCGATTGATCGTCGCGCCCGGCACGGTGTGCGGCAGGCCCGCGAGCAGCGCCGACATGCGCGCGACGTTGCGGTTGTCCTCGCCGGCCTGGTTGGCGCAGCCGTAGAGCACGTCGGCGACGGCGCCCCAGTCGACGTTGGGATTCCTCGCCATCAGCGCCTTGATTGGCACCGCGCCGAGGTCGTCGGCACGCACGGAAGAGAGCGAGCCGCCGTAGCGGCCGATGGGCGTGCGCACGGCATCGCAGATGAAGGCTTGGGCGGGATTCATGACGAGACTCCAGGGGGGCGCGCGAGCGGCGCGCCGGTCTTGGCTTGCAGGTCTTCGAAGCGCACGCCTTCGGGATGGTCGACGAGGACCAGACCCGACGGCGTGACGTCGATGACCGCGAGGTCGGTGTAGATCCGCGCGACGCAGCCGATGCCGGTCAGCGGATAGGTGCAGTTGGCGACGATCTTGTGGCCGCCGCTCTTGGTCGTGTGCTCCATCATCACGTAGGTCTTCTTGGCACCGATGGCGAGGTCCATCGCGCCACCGACGGCGGGGATCGCATCGGCCGCGCCGGTGTGCCAGTTCGCGAGGTCGCCGCCGGCAGAGACCTGGAACGCGCCGAGCACGCAGACGTCGAGATGGCCGCCGCGCATCATCGCGAAGCTGTCGGCGTGGTGGAAGAACGAGCCCCCGGCGAGCAGCGTCACCGGTTGCTTGCCGGCGTTGATGAGGTCGAAGTCTTCCTCGCCCTCGGCGGGCGCCGGGCCCATGCCGATGACGCCGTTCTCGCTGTGCAGCACGACCTCGCGGCCGGCCGGCAGGTGGTTGGCGACCATCGTCGGCAGGCCGATGCCGAGGTTGACGACCGCGCCGTCGGGGATATCGCGCGCGACCCGCGCCGCCATCTCGGCGCGGCTCCATGACGTGGCGCCCATGCGTGGTCTCCTCAGGCTTGCTGCTTGAATCCGCCGGCGCTGGTCGCGACGCGGTCGAT
>JAYTHL010000536.1:0-2762 GCA_043732605.1 Rhizobacter sp.
GCGACGAAGCGCACGTCGGGCTTGTCGATGCCCATGCCGAAGGCGATCGTCGCGGCCATGACGATGCCGTCCTCGCGCACGAAGCGGTTCTGGTTGCGCTGGCGCACCGCGGCGTCGAGGCCGGCGTGGTACGGCAGCGCGGTGATGCCTTCGTCGTTCAGCCAGGCCGCGGTCTCGTCGACCTTCTTCCTCGACTGGCAGTAGACGATGCCCGCCTCGCCTTCGTGCTCGTCGCGCAGGAAGGCGAGCAGCTGGCTGCGCGCGTTGTCCTTGCCGACGACCGCGTAGCGGATGTTCGGCCGGTCGAAGCTGCTGATGAAGACGCGCGCATCGCCGAGCTCAAGGCGCTCGACGATGTCGGCGCGCGTGAGCGCATCGGCGGTCGCGGTGAGCGCGACGCGCGGCACGCCGGGATAGCGCTCGTGCAGCACCGAGAGCTTGAGATAGTCCTCGCGGAAGTCGTGGCCCCACTGGCTGACGCAGTGCGCCTCGTCGATCGCGAACATCGAGAGCAGGCCGCGCTCGTTCAGCGAATCGAGCTGGGCCAGCATGCGCGGCGTGGCGATGCGCTCGGGCGCGGCGTAGAGCAGCACGAGGCGGCCGCTCATCATCTCGCGCTCGATCTTCGCGGCGGTGTCGCTCTCGAGCGTGGAGTTGAGGAAGGCGGCGTGGACCCCGGCCTCCTCGAGCGCGCCGACCTGGTCGTGCATCAGCGCGATCAGCGGGCTGACGACGACGGCGACGCCGCCGCCGGCGCGATGTCGCACGATCGCCGGCACCTGGTAGCAGAGGCTCTTGCCGCCACCGGTCGGCATCAGGACGAGCGCGTCGCCGCCGCCCGCGACGTGGTCGATGATGGCCGCCTGCGGGCCGCGGAACTCGGCGTAGCCGAAGACCTCGCGCAGCACGCTCTCGGCGGCGTTCGGCGGCGAGAGATTCGGGTCGGCGGTGGCGATGGCGTCCATGGGAACGGTCATCGTACGCGAGCGACCCTCGCGCGCGCTCCCTCTGGAGAATGCCGTCAGACGAGCGCCAGGTCGGTCGGCGCGCTGCCCGGGAACACCGTCTGCACCTGTGCCGGCGAGAGTCCGTAGAGGCGCGCGAACACGCCGCCGAGGACGGCGCGGTACTCGTTCAGGACCGGATAGTCGCGGTGCTGGAAGAGCGTGTTCGGCGCGACCGCGACCTGCTCGCCGGCAACGCGCCCGCCGCGCACCGCGCCGCCGAGCGCCCAGTACACGCTGCCGTGACCGTGGTCGGTGCCGCGGTTGCCGTTCTCCTTGAACGTGCGCCCGAACTCGCTGACGACGATCACGACCGTCGAGCGCCACGCGTCGCCCGATTCCTCGGCGAACGCCGCGAGGCCCTTGCCGAGCTCACCCAGCCGGTTGGCGAGGTAGCCCGTGCCGTTGCCCTGGCCGACGTGCGTGTCCCAGCCGCCGACGTCGATGAAGCCGAGCCGGTAGCGCTCGCGCATCAGCCGGCCGATGCGGCGCGCTTCGCCTTCGAAGCCCTTCGCCGTGATCGCGTTGCGGTTCGCTTCGACCATCTCGCCGGCGAGCGCCTGGGTCGCGTCGGTGCGCACCTGGAAGCCTTCGCTGACCGCGCCGGCGAAGCGCGAGCCGCGGTACATCGCGGTGATGATCTCCGACTGCCGCGCGTCGATGCCGGGCCGGCCGAGGCTGCCGAGCGCGAGGTTGGGCACCTGCAGGCTGCCGCGGAAGACGAGCGGCAGCTGGTCGGTGAAGGCGATCGCCGCGGCAGAGCCGCCAGATCCCGATCCCGATCCCGATGGAGCGCCGAGCACCCCCGCGAGCCGGTTCATGAAGCCCGACTGGAAGTCGCGCCGGCCTTGCAGCGCCTGGCCGAGCTCGATCGAATCCTGCGTCTCGAAGTGGCTGCGCGAGGTGTCGTCGGTGCCGGTGAAGGGGATGAAAGCGGCCTCCTTCTTCTCGAAGAGCGGCAGGACCGAGTCGCGCAGGGCCGGGTTCAGGCCCCAGTCGGTGTCGAGCGGCAAGGCGGCATCGGCGGCCGAGCCCGGACGCGCGACGGCGATGTTCGGTCGCTGCTCGTAGTAGAAGCTGCTCGACGTCGGCACGAGCAGGCTCGCCGCGTCGTAGCCGCCGCGCAGGAAGACGACGAGCACGCGGGCCGGTGCGGCGGGCGCGGCGAACAGCGTCGCGCTGCCCGTGGCGAGCGGCAGGACGGCGCCGGCGGCGATCGAGCGGCGGATGAAGTCTCGGCGCTGCATGGACGAATCTCCTCGCCGCGCTCAGCGCAGCATGAATTCCGGCGACGAGAGCAGGAACACGTTCCACTCCTGCGCCGAGGTCGCGCGGTCGAGCGCGGCGCGCGTCGAGGCGCTCAGCGTCGGCTCGATGCTCTGGAAATAGAAGGCGCTCGCCAGGCGCGGGAACGCTGGCGCGTCGGCGCTCGCGCCGTCGGGGCGGAACAGGCCGGCGCTGCCCGTGCCGATCGCGCGCGCGATCTCGAAGCGCGTCGCCATCTGGCCCGGGCTCGCCCAGGCCGATTCGCCGAGCGGATAGCCGTCGGGCGTCTGCCGGTTGTAGGGCAGCTCGCCGAGGCGCGCGAGCCAGCCGAGCATCGGCGCGGTGTTCTGGATCGGCCGCTCGTCGTAAGCGAGCCGGACGGCCGAGACGACGTAGTGCATCGGGTCCTTGAACTTCGTGCCGAGCGACGCGGCGAACTCGGGCGCATCGAACATCGCCGCGAGCGTGACGGCGATGTCGCCGTCGCTGGCG
>JAYTHL010000537.1:0-2760 GCA_043732605.1 Rhizobacter sp.
TTCGCCGCCAGCTCGGGCGCTTCATGCGCGCGGCGGCGAGCGCGCTGCCGCGCACGCGCATCGGCGTCGTGGTGCTCGCGCTCGCGGCTGTCGTCGCGCTGGTCGTGTCGCCGTCGCCATGGCATGGCGAGCTCTCGTCGCTCAGTCCGGTGAGCCCGGAGGCGCTTGCACTCGATGCGAGCCTGCGCGGCGATGTCGGCGCGGCCGATGCCGGCTCGCTCGTCGCTGTCGCAGGCGCGGACGAGGAGGCTGCGCTCGCAGGCGCCGAGGCTGTCGGCGCGCGCCTCGACGCGCTGGTACGCGCTGGCGTGCTGCAGGGCTACGACTCGCCAGCGCGGCTGCTGCCGAGCCTGAAGACGCAGGCAGAGCGGCGCGCCGCGTTGCCCGACGCGACGACGCTGGCCGCGCGCCTGTCGGAGTCGACCAGCGGCAACGCGTTGCCGCTCGACCGCCTCGCGCCGTTCGGCGCCGACGTCGAGGCCGCACGCGCGCTCGCGCCGATCCGCCGCGCCGATCTCGACGGCACGTCGCTCGCGCCTGCGGTCGATGCACTGCTGCTCCGCGGCGACGGCACGCGGCCCTGGCGCGCCCTCGTCAACCTGCAGGCGAACGCCGACGGCGTGCTCGACATCGCGCGCATCCGCGCCGCCATCGCCGACGTGAGCACGGCGCGCGTCGTCGCCGTCCACGACGAGCTCGATGCGATCTACGCGCGCTTCCTGCGCGCCGCCGAATGGCAGGCGGCCCTCGGTGCGGGCGCCGTCGTCGTGCTGCTCGGCGTCCATCTGCGCAGCGCGCGCCGCCTCGTCGCGGTGACGCTGCCGATCGCCGCGGCGAGCCTCGTCGTGCTCGCCGCGCTCGCGCTCGCCGGCGTCGCGCTCGGCATCCTGCACCTCGTCGGCCTGCTGCTCACGGTCGCGATCGGCTCCAACTACGCGCTCTTCTTCGACCACCTGCGCGAGCAGCCCGACGTCGACGTCGACACGCTCGCCTCGCTCCTCCTCGCCAACCTCACGACCGTCGCGTCGTTCGGCTTGCTCGCGAGCTCGCCGATCCCGGTGCTGCAGGCGGTCGGCATCGTCGTCGCGCCGGGCGCGTTGCTCTGCCTCGTGTTCTCGGCCGCGATGCTCGGCCGACGCGATCCGTCGCGCGCCGGGTCGCATGGGAAAATTGCACTGTGACGACACCCCCCGACGGCTCGTGGCCGCTCTACGCCAAGGCGAGCCTGCTGTGCCATGCCGGTGCGGGCATCGCCGCGGTGGCCGTGCCTTCGGCGTGGCCGTGGGCGCTCGGCGCGGTCGCCGCGAACCATGTCGCGCTGACCGCGGTTGGCTTGTGGCCACGCTCGCACTGGCTCGGCAGCAACTGGACGCGGCTGCCCGCGGCCGCGGCGGCGCGACGCGAGGTCGCCGTCACGATCGACGACGGTCCGGATCCGGCGGTCACGCCTGTCGTCCTCGATCTGCTCGACGCGAACCGCGCGCACGCGAGCTTTTTCTGCATCGCGCGCCAGGCCCGAGCCAATGCCGCGCTGTGCCGCGAGATCGTCGCGCGCGGGCACAGCGTCGAGAACCACAGCGATCGGCACTCGCACGGCTTCTCGCTCCTCGGCCCAGGCGCGATGGCACGCGAGATCGACGCCGCGCAGAAAAGCCTCGCCGACATCACCGGGGAGGCGCCGCGCTTCTTCCGCGCGCCCGCAGGGCTGCGCAATCCGTTCCTGCAGCCCGTGCTGCAAAAGCTCGACCTGCAGCTCGTGAGCTGGACGCGTCGCGGCTTCGACACCGTGCGCTCCGATCCGGTGGCGGTGATGGCGCGACTCGCGCACGGGCTGGCGGCCGGCGACATCGTGCTGCTGCACGACGGCCACGCGGCGCGCACGCCGGCCGGCGAGCCGGTCGTCGTTCCGGTGCTGCCGCGACTCCTCGATCGCATCGCCGCCGCCGGACTTCTGACCGTGACCTTGCCTGCGGCGCTTCGCGTCGATCGCCACAGGCAGGGGGCATCGCCGTGAACGCTGCTGCACCCGCCGCGACCGCATCGACGACCTGGGACGCGCTGGTCGAGACCGCGAGCGCGCCCTACCGACGCGCCGGCCGCTTCGCCTGGCACTTCGCGCGCGGCAAGCTGCACCGCGATCCGGTCTTCAGCCACCTGATCGAGCGCGGCCTGATCGCGCCGCACTCGCGCGTCCTCGACATCGGCTGCGGCCAGGGCTTGCTCGCGAGCGTCGTGCGCGCGGCCGCCGGCGTCGCGTCGCAGGGACACTGGCCGAGCGCCTGGGCGGCAGCGCCGATCGACGTGCGCGTCGCCGGGATCGAGGTCCTGGCGCGCGACGTCGCGCGCGCCCGCGCCGCGCTCGGCGACGGCGCCGACATCGTCTGCGCCGACATGCGCACCGCCGACTTCGCCGCCGCCGACATCGTCGTCCTCCTCGACGTGCTTCACTACCTCGACATCGCCGACCAGGACGCCGTCCTCGCGCGCGTGCGCGTGTCCCTGCCCGACGGCGGGCGGCTCGTGCTGCGCGTCGGCGACGCATCGTCGCGCGGCCGCTTCGCGGCGAGTCGCTGGGTCGACCGGCTCGTCACGCTCGCGAGGGGCCAGGGCTTCGCGCGTCCGGCCGGACGGACATTGGCAGCGTGGCAGCGACGCCTGCGCGAACTTGGCTTCGCGGTGGCGTGCGAGCCGATGCGCAAAGGCACGCCGTTCGCGAACGTCCTGATCGTCGCGACCGTCACCGTGCACGAGCCGGCCGGC
>JAYTHL010000538.1:0-2733 GCA_043732605.1 Rhizobacter sp.
TGGTGCGCGCGGTCGAGAACTACGAGACGCGCGCGTCCAAGCCGGTCGCGTTTGCGCCGCTCGCTCCGCTCGCGCTCAACCCGGAGCACGTCGCCTTCATCCACAACGCGCTCTACGGCGTGACGCAGGAAGGTACCTCGGCGCGCTCGTTCGTGAACGCGCCCTACAAGTCGGGTGGCAAGACGGGCACCGCGCAGGTCATCGAGATCAAGGCCAACGAGAAGTACAACGCCTCGAAGCTCGACGAGCGCCACCGCGACCACGCGCTCTACACCGCGTTCGCGCCGCTCGATGCGCCGCGCGTCGCGATCGCGATCGTGGTCGAGAACGCCGGCTTCGGCGCCGGCGCGGCGGCGCCGATCGCGCGCCGCGTCTTCGACTTCGTGCTGTCGGGGCAGTACCCGAGCGAGGCCGACATTGCCGCGACCCAGCTCGGCCAGTCCACCGCGCCGGTCGGCACGCCGCGCGCGGTCGAGACCGTGCCGTTGCCAGGGTCGACTGTCGACGGGGCCGCGACCGCGCGCGCGGGCGAGACGACCGTGCCGGCGGGAGCGGCATCGGCGCCCCTGCCCGCACCGGGGCGCGCGCTGCCGCGCGAGCAAGTCGCGCTGCGCCGCGAGGCGCCATGAGCGCTGTGTTCGACAGCCCGAGCCTGTGGCGGCGGATGCGCCCCGCCTGGAGCGGCTTCGACGGCTGGCTCGTCCTGGCGGTCGCACTGCTCGCGATCGCCGGCCTGCTCACGATGTACTCGGCGGGCTTCGATCACGGCACGCGCTTCGCCGATCACGTCCGCAACATGGCCCTTGCCTTCGTCGTCCTGTTCCTCGCCGCGCAGGTGCCGCCGCAGCAGCTGATGCGCCTGGCGATCCCGCTCTACGTCGCCGGGCTGATCCTGCTCGTCGCCACCGCCATTCCCGGCCTCGGCGTGACGAGGAAGGGCGCGACGCGCTGGCTCAACATCGGCGTCACGATCCAGCCGAGCGAGATCCTGAAGATCGCGATGCCGCTGATGCTCGCCTGGTGGTTCCAGCGCCGCGAAGGCCAGTTGCGCGCGCTCGACTTCGCGATCGCGACGCTGCTGCTGCTCGTGCCGGTCGGCTTCATCGTCAAGCAGCCCGATCTGGGCACTGCGATCCTCGTGCTCTCGGCCGGGCTCTACGTGATCTTCTTCGCCGGCCTGTCGTGGAAGCTGATCATTCCGGTCGCGCTGCTCGCCGGCGCCGCCATCACGGCAGTCGTCGTCTCGGAGGACAAGATCTGCCAGCCCGACGTCAAGTGGCCGATGATGCGCGACTACCAGAAGAACCGCGTCTGCACGCTGCTCGACCCGACGACCGATCCGCTCGGCAAGGGCTTCCACATCATCCAGGGCGAGATCGCGATCGGCTCCGGCGGCACGACCGGCAAGGGCTTCATGAAGGGCACGCAGACGCATCTCGAGTTCATTCCCGAGCGCACGACCGACTTCATCTTCGCCGCGTTCTCCGAGGAGTTCGGGCTGGTCGGCGGCGTCAGCCTCGTGCTCGCCTTCGTCTTCCTGATCTTTCGCGGCCTGATGATCGCCGCCGAGGCGCCGACGGTCTTCACGCGCCTGCTCGCGGGCGCGATCACGCTCAGCTTTTTCACCTATGCCTTCGTCAACATGGGCATGGTGAGCGGCATCCTGCCGGTGGTGGGCGTGCCGTTGCCGTTCATCAGCTACGGCGGCACGGCGATGGTGACGCTCGGCCTCGGCCTCGGGCTCCTGATGTCGATCGCCAAGAGCCGGCGCCTGGTCCAGAGCTGACGCTCAGGTCGCGAGCGTCGTCTCGGCGCGCGACCGGGTCTCGGGCTGGACACTCGCGGGAACCGGCTCCGATCCCGACGACGGCCGCGCCGATGCCACGAAGCGCACCGTGAACATGGCACCGATGCCGCCGCCGCTGCGCGTGCGCGCCCCCGCGTCGGCCAGCGTCACCTCTGCGCCGTGGCGATCGGCGATCTCGCGCACGATCGCCAGGCCCAATCCCGAGCCGTCGGCACCCGTGCCGAGTGCACGGTAGAAGGGACGGAAGACCTTCTCCCGCTCGGGCGCCGGGATGCCCGGCCCGGAGTCCTCGACCTGGAGCACGACGACCTGGCCGAACGGATCGGCGACGACCCGCACGGTCACCGTGCCGCCGGCCGGCGTGTAGAGCAGCGCGTTGTCGACGAGGTTTCGAATCAACTCGCGCAGCAGGAGCGGATGGCCGAGAACGTCGTGACCGCGCGCATCGCCGGCTTCGAAGCCGAGGTCGAGGCCCTTGTCGAGCGCGCGCGGAACGAAGTCGCGCACCGTGTCGCGGCCGAGCGCGGCGAGGTCGACCGGCACCGGCCGCGCTGCTTCTTCTTCGTGCTCGGCACGCGCCATCGCGAGCAGCTGATCGACCATGTGCGCCGCGTTCTGGCTCGAATGCGCGATCTGTTGCAGCGACGCGCGCAGCGCCTGCGGATCGCGGCCGGCGACGAGCTCGCGCTCGGCCAGCTCGGCCTGCGTGCGCAGGCCGGCAAGAGGCGTCTTCAGCTGATGCGCGGCGTCGGCGAGGAAGTGCTTCTGGGCGCGGATCGATTGGTCGAGTCGCGCGAGCAGATCGTTGATCGCGCGCACCAGCGGTGCGACTTCCTCGGGCGCCTGGCTCTCGTCGATCGGGCTCAGGTCGCCGCTGCTGCGCCGGCGGATGCGCTGCTGCAGCTCGTGCAGCGGCGCGATGCCGC
>JAYTHL010000539.1:0-2723 GCA_043732605.1 Rhizobacter sp.
TACGCCGGCATCGACGACCTCGACCAGACGAAGATCGACCTCTTTCTCGACGACGTCCACGTCGTCGAGGGCGGCGGCCGGCGCCCGTCGTACCGCGAGGAAGACGGCCAGCGCGTGATGAAGCAGAGCGAGATCCTGGTGCGCGTCGGCCTGCATCGGGGCTCGGCCACCGCCACGATCTGGACCTGCGACTTCAGCGTCGACTATGTCAAGATCAACGCCGACTACCGGTCGTGACGGGACGATGACGTGCCGCGCCGTGGGCATGCGGCAACGCGAGTGACTTATTCACTTGTCGCGACCTCGGGCGCGCTGCTAGGATGTACCTTCACTGATCGCAGCGCCCCATGAACCGCACTCCCCGACCCATTGCCCGCAGCGCCTTCGGCGCGGCTTGGCCGTTGGCGTTCGGTGTCGTCGGTATGGCGCGCCGATCGGCCCGCCTCGCGCCGGCGCCGATCTAGTCACTCTCAGTTCTTCGATCGAAGGCCGCTGAGAGATCAGCGGAACTTCGAATCGACCCTCGTTTTCCGCTGCATTCGGGCCCACCCGGCCCGCACAAGGTGTCTTCCCCGTGGAGGCGCCGCGCAGGAAGGAAAGGTGAGCGACCATGAGTACGTGGCTGCTGTTATCGAGACTGTGGAGCCGCGCCGTGCAGCGCTGGCTGCCGACGCTGCCGCCGGGCGACCTGCTCCGCGACAAGGCCTATCGGCGTCTGTGGACGTCGATCCTCACCAGCTCGTTCGGCGGGCAGGTGACGATGCTCGCGCTGCCGCTGACGGCCGCCGTGCTGCTGCACGCGAGCCCGACCGAGATGGGACTTCTGACGGCGATGGAGATCCTGCCGTTCGTGCTGTTCTCGTTGCCGGCCGGCGTCTGGCTCGACCGCGTTCGCAAGCTCCCGATCTACGTCGTCGGCGAGCTGACGATCGGCGTCGTCGTCGCCAGCGTGCCGCTCGCCTGGTGGGCCGGATGGCTCTCGATCGGCTGGCTCTACGCCTGCGCCTTCGTCATCGGCGTCGTCGCGACGGTCGCCGGCAGCGCTGCGCAGATCGTGCTGACGCAGGTCGTGGCGCGCGAGCGGCTGGTCGAGGCGCACGCGAAGAACGCGCTCGCCACGTCGGGCGCGGAAGTCGCCGGGCCGGGGCTGGCAGGCGCGCTGATCAAGATCGTCGGCGCGCCGCTGGCGCTGCTCGTCGACGCCGTCCTGGTGACGATCTCGGCGACCATCCTGCGCGGCATCCTCATCCACGAACCCCCGCGGCGCGCCCGCGCGAGCGGCTCGGCCGCGTCGCACTTCTGGGCCGACCTGAAGGCCGGCGTGCGCTTCGTCGCGCGGCACCGGTTGCTCGTCGCCCTGGCGATCGCCGTCGGTTGCTGGCAGGCGTGCCATCAGGCGGCGATGGTGGTGCAGATCCTGTTCGCGACCCGAACGCTCGGCCTGTCGGAGCAGGCCGTCGGCCTCAGCTACACGGGCATGGGCGTCGGCACGGTGATCGCGAGCGTCTTCGGCAACCGCATCAGCCGCCGCGTCGGACCCGGGCCGTGCCTGATCCTCGGCTTCGCGGTGTGCGGCGCGGGCTGGCTCCTGCTCGCCTTCGCGCCGGCCAACGAGTGGGGCATCGCCGCCTTCGCGCTCATGCTGATGATGTTCTCGATCGGCGCCGTGCTGATCTTCATCAACTTCCTCGCCCTGCGCCAGGCCGTCACGCCTGCGCCGCTGCTCGGACGGATGACGAGCACGATGCGCTGGCTGATCCTGATCCCGGCCGGCCCGGGCGCGCTGCTCGGCGGCTGGCTCGGCGAGCACGCCGGGCTGCGCACGTCGCTCGCGGTCGCGGGCGGCGGTGCGCTGCTGCTCGCGGCGGTGACCTGGCAGCTCGGCTTCATCCGACGCGTGCGCGAGCTGCCCGCGCCGGAGCAGGTCGACGATTGGCTCGGCGCCGAGGCCGACGTCGGCCAGCGCATCGTCACCATCTGAGGAGGTCGCGATGGACCCCTTGCTGATCGAGGTGCCCGAGCGGATCGAGACCGAGCGGCTCGTCCTGCGCGTGCCGCGGCGCGGTGACGGCCCGACGGTCAACGCCGCCGTTGCCGCGTCGCTGGTCGAGTTGCAGCCGTGGCTGCCGTGGGCCGGCGCGATGCCGACGGTCGACGAGTCGGAGGCGGCCTGCCGACGCCAACAGGGCCGCTTCATCCTGCGCGAGGACTTCGTGATGCTGATGTTCCTGCGCACGGCCGACGGCAGCGAGGACGAACTCGTCGGCGGAACGGGCTTGCACCGCATCGACTGGACGCTGCGCCGCTGCGAGATCGGCTACTGGCGCAAGACCGGCTGCGCAGGCCGCGGCTTCGTGACCGAGGCGGTCCGGGCGATGGCGCGCCTGGCGTTCGACCACCTCGACGCGCGCCGGGTCGAGATCCGCATGGACGACGCCAACGTGCGCAGCTGGCAGGTCGCCGAGCGCGCCGGCTTCACGCTCGAGGCGCTGATGCGCTTCGACGGCGTCACGCCGGCGGGCGAGCCGCGCAGCACGCGGGTCTACGCGCGCGTGCGGGGCGCGGAGGAACCGATGGGACCGGTGTCGTCCTGAGCGAAGCGATCGACGGCGTCGGTGACGATGCCGTCGATGCCGAGCGCCTCGAGACGTCGCGCCTCGTCCGGGTCGTTCACGGTGTAGACCAGTGCGCGCAGTCCCGCGGCGCGGACGCGGCCGAGCATC
>JAYTHL010000540.1:0-2720 GCA_043732605.1 Rhizobacter sp.
GATCTCGGCCGTGTTCGCGACCCTCGCCGGCGTGCTGCTCGCGCTCTGGCTGCGCTACAACGGGCCCGACACGACGCTCTCGTTCGAGATCATGCTCGACGTGCTGCTGATCGTCGTCATCGGCGGCATGGGCACCATCTACGGCGCGATCGTCGGCAGCACGCTGCTGGTGCTGGCGCAGAACTACCTGCAGGACCTGATGAAGCTCGCCGCCGGCGCGGTGCAGGACGTGCCGCTGCTGTCGCAGATCGTCTCGCCCGAGCGCTGGCTGCTCTGGCTCGGCGTCCTGTTCGTGCTCTCGGTGTATTACTTCCCGAGCGGCGTCGTCGGCCGCTTGCGCGCCCTGAACGTGCGCAGGCCGGCTCGCTCGACTCCAGCCCGGGATTCACCACGCGACTGACCGGGCGGGCAGGAGACTGAGAGCGCGCCGGCCCGGTCGGCGTCGATAATCGCGCCGGTGACGAGCGACGACCTGCGCGACCCCGACACGACGGTCGCGACCCTCGCCAACGGCGTGCGCGTGGTCGCGATCCGCCTGCCGCACCTGCAGAGCGTCAACGTCAGCGTCTTCGTGCGCACCGGCAGCAGCCACGAGCCGCGCCGGCTGAACGGCATCAGCCATTTCGTCGAGCACATGGCGTTCAAGGGCACGCACGCGCGCACCTGCCAGCAGATCAACCTCGACGCCGAGCGGCTCGGCGCCGACGTCAACGCGCACACCGACAAGGACCACACCGCGTACCACATGCGCGGCATGGCCGGCGACGCGACGCGCTTCATCGCGATGCTCGGCGACATCGTCCAGCACTCCAGCTTCCCCGAGAGCGAGCTCGAGCGCGAGCGCCAGGTGATCCTGCACGAGCTCACCGAGGACGAGGAAGACGTTCTCTCGATCGCCGACAAGCTCTTCGACAAGCTCTGCTACGGCGGCCATCCGCTCGCCCAGCCGGTGATCGGCAGCCGGCTCACGGTCCAGCGCATCACGCGCGACGAGCTGCTCGGCTACGTCGGCCAGCAGTACTCGGGCGCGAACGTCGTCGTCGGCATCGCCGGCAACGTCGACGTCGCCGAGGTCGTCGCCGCCGCCGAGGCGGCTTTCGCGGCGATGCCCGCCGGCGCCCAGAACCGGGTCGAGGCGCCGCTGTACACGGGCGGCGTCGCCTCGAAGGTGCAGGCCGGCTACAGCCAGACGCACGTCGTCTTCGGCTACCCGGTCGCGTCGCTGCGCGAGGATTACCACGCGGCTGTCGTCGCCGCGGCGCTGTTCGGCGAAGGCATGAGCTCGCCGCTGATGGACGAGATCCGCGAGCGCCGCGGCCTCGTCTACTACGCGTCGTGCTCGGCCGACATCGGCGAGCTCTCGGGCCAGTTCGTGATCGAGGCCTCGACCTCGCCCGAGCAACTCGATGAGTTCCTGGTCGAGGTCAAGCGGCTGCTCGCCGACCAGGCCGCGTCGATTCGCCCCGATGACCTCGAGCGTGCGCGAAAGCAGATCGCCGTGCGCACGCTGCGCAACGAGGAGCGGCCGTCGCGCCGGCTCGAGGATGCGGCGCTCGACCTCTTCGTGCATGGCCGCGTGCGCTCGCGCGCCGAGCTCATGGCGCGCGCGCTCGACGTGCCATCGGAGGCGGTGCGTCGGGTCTTCGCGGGCCTGCTGGCGACGCCTGCGGCAGTCGCCATCGCCGGCCGCGTCAAGCGCGGCGCGAGCGAGCGGGCGCGCGAGCTGTTCGGCTGAGTCGACGGGCCCTGCCGCCCGCTCGCCGTCGCGCCGGCGCTGCAGCCAGCTCGATCTCGCGCTCGACGTCGGCGTCTCGGCGCGGCACCCGAGCTTGGCAGCTCAGCCCGGCGCCGCCGCCCGCTCCGCGATCGGCGTGCGCTCGAGCAGCTTGACCGCACGGTAGATCGCCGCGATCGTCGGCACCGCGACCCCCGTGATCCTCGCCAGCTCGACGACGCTGCCGACCAGCGCCTCGACCTCGAGCGGCCGGCCGTGGAGCACGTCCTGCAGCATCGAGGTCTTGTGCGCGCCGACGGCTTCGGCGCCGGCGATACGCTGGTCGATCGAGATCTTGAACGTGATGCCGAGCCGGTTCGCGACCGCTTCGGCTTCCTGCATCATGGTCGCGATCAGCGCGCGGCCGTCGGGGTCGCGACAGATGGCTTCGAGCGTCGCGCCGGTGAGCGCGCTCACCGGGTTGAAGCTGAGATTGCCCCAGAGCTTGACCCAGATCTCGGCGCGGATGTCGCGTGCGATCGGCGCCTTGAAGCCGGCATGCATCAGCGCCTTCGAGAGCGCCTCGATGCGCGGCGTGCGCTCGCCGCCCGGCTCGCCGATCGTGAAGCGGTTGCCCTCGATCGCCTTGACGACGCCGGGCGCGACGAGCTCGGCCGCGGGATAGACGATCGAGCCGATCACGCGCGCCGGATCGATCGACTGCGCGAGCAGGCCGCCCGGGTCGACGCTCTCGAGCGTGCGGCCTTGCCACTCGCCGGTCAGGCCCTGGAAGTACCACCAGGGCATGCCGTTGATCATCGTCACGAGCATCGTCTCGGGACCGACCAGATGCGCGAGCTGCGGCAGCACGTCCTTGACCTGGTGCGCCTTGACGGTGAGAAGCACGACGTCCTGCGCGCCGATCGCGGTGGCGTCGCCGACTGCCTTCGCCGACGCGGCGTGGTGCTCGGCGCCGGCCTCGTCGATCAGGCGAAAGCCGTTCGCC
>JAYTHL010000541.1:0-9080 GCA_043732605.1 Rhizobacter sp.
TCGGCATCTCGCCCATCAGTGCGGCGCGCGAGGTTGTCGAGCTCGCCCTCGCTGAGCGCGATCACGGCAATACGGTGTTCGCCAACGGTGCGCGCCTCAATGGCGTGCTCAAGTCCGCGGGCCAATTGAACAAGGACCAGGTCGAGCGCCTGAAGACGAGTTGGCAGCAGCAGTACAGCGGCGGCGCCAACGCCGGGAAGACCGCCATCCTCGAGGCCGGGATGGAATATCAGCCGATCTCGATGACGCTCGAGGACAGCGAGTGGATCGCGTCGCGGCAATTCAGCGTCGAGGAAGTCTGTCGACTCTTCCGCGTTCCGCCCACGATCGTCGGCGACCTGCGCCACGGCAACTACAGCAACAGTGTCGAGATGTCGCGGCAGTTCGTTGTCCTGTCGCTGCGCCGTCACCTGACGATGTGGGAGCAAGGCATCGCACGTTGCTGTCTGAGCGAGGCGGCCAGGCGCACGTACTTTGCCGAGCACTCGGTCGAGGGTCTGCTGCGTGGCGATCCTGTCGCCCGCGCTGACTTTTACACCAAGGGCATCGACTCAGGATGGCTCTTTGCCGATGAAGTTCGACAACTCGAGAACCTGCCTGTCAGGGAGACGAATGCCCCAGTCGTTGCAAGTCCACAAGCCTCAGTCGCTCAAGCGGCATAGCGCCACGCTCAAGCAAGCGCAGGGCATCCGCACCCTGGCCCTCAACGGCAAGGCATGGCGCACCCTGCGTGCCCTCGTGCTGCAACAGCAGCCGCTCTGCCCTGAGTGCGAGGCAGGTGGCTACCTGATCTTTGCGCGTGAGGTCGACCACATCGACAACGATGCATCGAACAACCTGCGATCTAACGTGCAGGGTCTGTGCTCCATGCATCACTCGCAGAAGACGCGGCGCGAGGCTGCAGAAAATCACCGACATTCGAGCGCCACGAAGCGTGCTTGCCCAAACACGCACGCCGCCGCCTTTCGGATCTGACCGCCATGCCCGCCCGCTCGAGCTCCAGCGCAGTCAAAAGGCTGGCCGGCAACCCCGGCAAGCGACCCATCCTCGACCAGGTTGCGACGCCGTCGGGGCCACTAGGGCACCCGCCCGCCTGGCTGTCGGAGGACGGTCTCGACGAGTGGCGCCGCATCGTTCCCGACATGGAGCGGCTCGGCATCTTCACGAGCGCCGACTTCTCGGCCGTCGTCTGTCACTGCGTCGCATACAGCGATGTCGTGCAGGCGGCGAAGCGACGCGAGCAGGTGAAGAGCACGGCGCTGACGGCTCTGCGCCTGAGCGCCGCCGAGCTCGGCCTGACGCCGGCGTCTCGCGTCAAGCTGGTGGCATCGCCGGCGCCTGGTCATGACCCAGCCGAAGACTTCTTCTCCCCGCGCCGCGTCGCCTGAGTTCGTCTTCGACGAGGCCGCGGCCGATCGCGCCGTCCGCTTCTTCGAGACCTGCCTGACGCACACGAAAGGCGAATGGGCCGGGCAGCCGCTGAAGCTGTCGCCCTGGCAGGCCGACCGCATCATCCGGCCGCTGTTCGGCTGGAAGCGGGCCGACGGCACCAGGCGCTACCGAACGGCGTACATCCAGATTCCTCGCAAGTCCGGGAAGACGACGCTCGCCGCCGGCATGGCGCTCTACCTGCTGCTGGCCGATGGAGAGCAAGGTGGTGAGGTGTACTGCGCCGCGTCCGATCGTGAACAAGCGGCCATCTGCTTCGATGCTGCGAAAGGCATGGTCGATGCCTCGCCAAGCCTTCGCAAGCGCGTCAGCGCATACAAGCGGGCCCTGGCAGTACCTGGCACTGGCTCGAGCCTGAAAGTGCTCAGCAGCGAGGCCTACACGAAGCACGGCCTCAATGCATCCGGCATCGTGGTCGACGAGGTGCACGCGCAGCCAGACCGCGATTTGTGGGACGTGCTCACCACGTCGACCGGCGCACGCCGGCAGCCGCTCACCATCGCCATCACGACCGCGGGGTTCGACCGGCACTCGCTCTGCCATGAGCTGTACACCCACGGTTGCAAGGTGCGCGACGGCATCATCGTCGACGATGCTTTCCTCCCGGTCATCTACGAGGCGCTGCCCGATGACGACTGGAAGTCGCCGGCCACTTGGCGCAAGGCGCACCCCGGTCTTGGCGTCAGCGTGAAGGAGGAGTACATCGCGGCCGAGTGCCTGAAAGCGCAGCAGATGCCGACCTACGAGAACACCTTCAAGCGGCTGATGCTCAACGTCTGGACCGAGCAGGCGACCCGCTGGCTGCCGCTCGACGCCTGGGACAAGTGCGACCAGGCCATGCCCGACCTCGAGGGCCGCGAGTGCTTCGCCGGCCTCGACCTCTCGAGCACGACCGACATCAGCGCGCTTGTGCTGGCCTTTCCGATCGGCGACACGGTGCACCTGCTCCCGTTCTTCTGGGTGCCAGAGGAAGGCATCCACAAGCGGGCCAGGCGCGACCGCGTGCCGTACGAGACCTGGAGGGACGCTGGCCACATCGAGGCGACTGGCGGGGCCGTGATCGACTACGACGTGATCCGCGGCCGCATCAATGCCCTGAGCGAGCGTTTTCAGATTCGCGAGATCGCGATCGACCGATGGAATGCCACGCAGCTCGCCACGCAGCTCACCGGTGACGGGTTCGAGGTCTTCGCCTTCGGGCAGGGCTTCGCCAGCATGACCGGGCCGAGCAAGGAACTCGAGAAGCGCATCCTCGGCCGCCAGGTCAACCACGGAGGCAACCCCGTCTTGCGCTGGATGGCGTCGAACGTCGCGGTCGAGATGGATGCCGCGGGCAACATCAAGCCCTCGAAGGCCAGGAGCACCGAGCGAGTCGACGGCATCGTGGCTGCGCTGATGGCGCTCGGTCGCGTCATCGCGACGCAGGCATCGGTGCCGGATCGGTATGCGAACGAGGGGTTTGCGTTCGTGTGAAAGGTGCGGCTGCTTCGGAAGCAACCCGGTAGATGAGGCCGCCGTACCTAGCGCACGGCCGATGCCGCCGAGGCAGCCGCCGCCGCCGACGCCGCGTCCGTCAAGTGCTTGTATTCGTCCTTGGCAGTGCCGCCCACAAACGCAATGCCGCCCATCGTGCAAAGCGCGAGCGGCAACACAATCATCGCCACGAGGATCCAGCCGATGATCATCCAGGGGTTGGCCGCACCGCGTTGCCTGCGCTTTATTGGACCCCTGCCGTCCTCGCGAGTCGCTTTGTCGTGAATCATCGTGTCCCTTCTGCAAGAGCCACGTCTGCTTTCCGCGGCGATCTGCCTATAGTTTGGGTCGCACAAGAGCGAGCGCCCTTGATGATCCGCAAAGGACCAGCGATGGCACCGCGCCCAGATTTCCACACTCTTTCCACACCGGCAAGAAAAAAGGGACCAGCTGTTCGGCTAAGTCCCTGTTTTTGCTAGTTATTCTGGTAGGCGCGAATGGACTCGAACCATCGACCCCCACCATGTCAAGGTGGTGCTCTAACCAGCTGAGCTACGCGCCTGCGAAGGGCCGCACTATAGCAGCGTCGATGGCGTCCTCGCGTTGAGCGTAGTCTCGCTGCCGGTCGCCGTCCGGCGATGCCCTCGCGAGAGACCCGACATGTCCGTGAAATTCGCCTTCGCCGCCGTCGCGGCCGTCTGCTGTGCCGGCACTGCGCTCGGCGAGCCCATCGGCGACGTCGACACCGTCTTCAAGCTCATCGGCCCTGATCACAAGATCGTCGTCGATGCCTACGACGATCCGAAAGTCGCCGGCGTCACCTGCTACGTCTCGCGCGCCAAGACCGGCGGCATCAGCGGCGCGCTCGGCCTGGCCGAGGACAAGGCGGAAGCATCGATCGCGTGCCGCCAGGTCGGGCCGATCTCGTTCCCCGGCAAGGCGCTCGACGCGAAGGAAGAGATGTTCAACGAGCGCATCTCGCTCGTCTTCAAGCGGCTGCGCGTCGTGCGCATGGTCGATCGCAAGCGCAACACGCTGGTCTACCTCACGTACTCCGACCGGATCATCGACGGCTCGCCGCAAAACAGCGTCACCGCCGTGCCGGTCGACCGGGCGACGCCGATCCCGGTGCGTTGACCGCGCGTCGCGCGAGCGTCGTCAGCGACGACGAGCCGAGCGGACGCCGGCGACACCGCGCACGAGCGCCAGCGCCGACGCCAGGCGCGTCGCCTCGGCAACCTCGATGGTGAAGGTCATGAACGCGGTGTGGTTGCCGCCGTCGCGGACCGACTGCGACCGGACGCCGGTGACGTTGATCTTCTCCTTCGCGAGGACTTCGGAGACGTCGCGAAGGAGACCGGACCGATCGCTCGCCTCGACGCTGAGGTCCACCGGATAGAGAGGCGCGGGCCGGTTGCCATCGCTTGCGCCCCACTCCACCTCGATGACGCGCTCGCCGGCACGCGCGACCAGCTCACGCAGGTTGCTGCAGCTCGCCCGGTGCACGGCGACACCTTTGCCGCGCGTGACGTAGCCGACGATGGCATCCGGCGGTGCAGGCCGGCAGCATTTCGCCAGGCTCGTCAGCAGAGAGCCGACGCCCACGACGAGCACGCCGCCCTCGCCGGCACGCGAGCGCGACGGCCGGAATGCGATCGCGTCCGGGTCGCTCTTCGCGGGAACAGCAGGCCGCAGCAGCGCCTCGATGCTTTTCAGCGACAGCTCGTCCTTGCCGACGACCTCGAACAGCGCGTCGGCGCTGCGAAAGCCCAGCCGCGTCGCCAGCTCGACGTGCTTGAGCGCCGTGCGGCCTTCGCGCTGCAGGAGCTTCTCGACCGCCTCGCGGCCGCGCGCGATCGTCGCCGCCTGCGCCTGCGCGTTGAACCAGGCGCGGACCTTGGCCTTCGAGCGTGCGCTTTGAAGATAGCCGAGCTCGGCGTTGAGCCAGTCGAGCGACGGCCCACCTGTCTTGGCCGCGGTCACCTCGACCGTCTGGCCGTTCTTCAGCGGCGTGTTCATCGGCACCATCGCGCCGTCGACGCGAGCGCCGCGGCAGCGATGACCGAGGTCGGTGTGGACGGCGTATGCGAAGTCGATCGGCGTCGCGCCCGCCGCGAGTTCGACCACGGCCGCCTGCGGCGTGAAGACGTAGATGCGCTCGTCGAACATCGCCCGGCCGGCATCGGCAACGCCTGCGTCGGTCGGGGGCGATCGGTCGGAGGCGCCATCGTCGTCGGCAGCGACGAGGTCGCGCTCCCACGCGAGCAGCTGGCGCAGCACGACCAGTCGCGCCTGCGCGACGCCGGCCTCGTACGCACCGGCTGCCGTGACCGAGGCCGCCGTCGCAGCTTCCTTGTAGGCCCAGTGCGCGGAGACGCCGTATTCGGCGTGCTCGTGCATCTCGGCCGTGCGGATCTGGATCTCGACGGCGCCGCCGTCGTCGTCGAGCACGACCGTATGCAGCGAGCGGTAGCCGTTGCCCTTCGGCCTGGCGATGTAGTCGTCGAGCTCGCCGGGGATCGCGCGGTAGCGCTCGAGGACGCGGCCGAGCACGGCGTAGCAGGCAGCGACATCGACCGCGACGACGCGCAGCGCGATCACGTCGAGCACCTGGCCGAAGCCGAGGCCCTTGCGATGCATCTTCTTCCAGATGCTGTAGAGGTGCTTGGGCCGGCCCTGCACCTCGACCGCGAAGCCGTGATCGCGCAGGTCGGCGGCGAGGCTGGTGCGCATCGTCTCGACGCGCGCCTCGCGGTCGACGCGGCGCTCGTCGAGGGTCGCGGCGATCGTCCGGTACGCGTCGGGGTCCAGGAAGCGGAACGCGAGATCCTCGATCTCCCACTTGATCTGCCAGATGCCGAGCCGGTTGGCGAGCGGCGCGAACACCTGCATCGATTCCGCGGCGAGCTCGTGCGGGCATGGCAGCTTCGACGCCGCGAACCAGCGCAGCGTCTGCAGCCGCGACGCGAGGCGCAGCAGCACGACGCGCAGGTCGCGCGAGAACGCGAGCAGCATCTTCCTCACGCGCTCGACCTGCTGCGCGCGATCGGCATCGCCGAGCCGCGCGCCTTGCGCCGCGCGCTGCAGCGCACCGAGCTTGCGGGCGTTGCCGACGAGCTCGGCCTGCGATGCGCCGAAGGCCGACGCCAGCAGCGCGTCGGGATCACCGAGCGCGTCGGCGGCGTGGACGAGATAGGCCGCCGAGCACAGCGCCGGCGACGCGCCGATCGCGCCGAGGATGGCGGCGACGCCGTCGCCGTGCGCGAGCTCGCCCTCGCCGGTCGGCAGCGTGCGGCCGACGAGCAAGGGCTCGGCGAAGGCGCGCGCCCGCGCGACCTCGTCGACGCGCGACGCGGGCGCGCCATCGTCGAGGAATCGAACGATCGGCGCCGTCGCTTCGCCAGCGACCGTCTGCGCGGCCTTCATCGCAGCCTCGATCCGGACACGTCAGGAGCCTGCGAGCAGGAACTCCCGCACGACAGCGACCTGGTCGGTCACCACGAGCGTGGGGGCGTGGCCGACGTCGGCGACCTCGTGCAGCCGCGCGCGCGGGCCGCGCTGCTGCATCGCCGCCGCGGTCGCTGCCGACAGCACATCCGAGGTCGCGCCGCGCAGCACGAGCGTCGGGCAGCGGATCGCGTCGTAGGCGGCCCAGAGCGCAGCCTCGCCCGCCGTGGCCGCGGCAGGCGTCATCGCGCGCAAGACGAGCGCGATCGCGGGGTCGTAGTGAAGACGGAAGCGATCGCCGTCGCGACGCAGCATCGGCCGCGTGAGGGCCAGCCACTGCGCGCGGCTGTGTGCGCCGAAGCCCTGCGAAATCGTCAGCAGGTAGTCGGCGGCCTCGTCTTCGCTCGCCCACCTGAGCGGCAGGCCGACATACGAGGCCATACGGGCGATGCCCTCGGCGTCGATCGCTGGGCCGACGTCGTTGAGGAGGAGCCTCCCGATCGGCGAGCCGGGCAGCGCCGCGAGCACCATGCCGATCAATCCGCCCATCGACGTGCCGACCCAATGCACGGTCTGCGCGTCGAGCCGCGCCAGCAGCGTGACCATGTCGGCGGCGTAACCCTGGATCTGGTAGCCCGCCGGATCGGCGAGGCGATCCGACTCGCCGCGGCCGACGACGTCGGGGCAGACGACACGGTAGCGATCGCGCATCGCCCGGGCCAGCGTGTCGAAGTCGCGTCCCTGGCGCGCCAGGCCGTGGACGCAGATCAGGACGGGATCGTTCTCGCCGGCGTCGCGTTGCCACTCCCAGTACGCCATCCGGTGCAGGCCGCGCCCGTCGAGGCACTGGACGTGGCACAGCCGCGGCTCGGCCATCTCCGCTCTCATGGCTCGGCGCTCATTTCATCTGCACCGTGCCGTTCACGGTCGCCGTCACCGTCGCCTTGCCCGGCTCGACCGAGAGCGCGTCGCCCTGCGGCGCGGCGGACGCCTGCATCCGCGTCATCGGCATCGGCCCGCCCTGCGGTTCGCTCGTCGAGACGTTGACCTCGCGGATCTCGTACGCGCCGTAGCCGAACTGCTTCGCATAGCTCGCGGCCTTTGCGCGGAACGCGGCGATTGCCTCGGCGGCGACGTCGCCTTCGACCTTCTGGTTCGCGTCGCGCGACAGGCGATAGCCGACGCGCGCGATCGTCATCGTCGTGATGCGGCCGGTGAGCTGGCCGATCGCGGCCATGTCGCGCCCCTCGACGACGATCTCGGCCGTGCCCTGCCAGCCGTTGATCGCCGGCTTGCTCGAGCTCGATCCGCTCGTGTAGCGCGGATAGAGCGAGAAATTGCCGGTCTGCACGTCGACCTGACCGGGTCTCGCGGCCTTCTTGGCTTCGGCGAGCGCGGCGTCGAGCGCCTGCTTCAGCTGCGCCTGCACGACGTTCGCGTCGCTTCCCTCCTTGGTCGTCGAGAACGTGACGGCGAGCAGATCCCTGGTGACTTCGACGCTCGCGCCGGCTGTCAGGCCGAGCGCGCCGAGAGGCGCAGCGACCTGCGCATGCAACGGCGCCGACAGCGCGCTCAGCGACAGGCAAACGAGGCTCGTGCCGAGACGGATCGAAGACTTCATGATGGATTGCTCGGGAACGCGACTGGTGCTTTGTAACGTCTTGTCAGCGTGCCCGGAATCGCCCGCAAAGCCGCGCAGAATCGCGATTGTTACAAATGAGGATGCGATGAGTACAGCCGCCAACGCCCGACCGGACCGGATCGTCGTCGTCGACGATGATGCCCGCATTCGCGACCTGCTGCGCCGCTACCTGACGCAGGAAGGTTTCGAGGTGCTGCTGGCCGAAGACGCCAAGGCGCTGAATCGTTTGCTGACAAGAGAAACGGTCCACCTCATCGTTCTCGACCTGATGCTGCCAGGCGAAGACGGCCTGTCGATCTGCCGGCGCCTGCGTGCCGCCAACGACGTGACGCCGATCATCATGCTGACCGCCAAGGTCGAGGATGTCGACCGCATCGTCGGCCTCGAGGTCGGCGCCGACGACTACCTGCCGAAGCCGTTCAACCCGCGCGAGCTTCTCGCCCGCATCCACGCCGTGCTGCGCCGTCGTCCGGCGATGGAAGCGCCCGGCGCGCCGGCGCTCGACGCGCAGACCGTCACCTTCGGTCCGTTCTCGTTCGACCTTGCATTGCGCCGACTCACCAAGGACGGTGAGCAGATCGCGCTCACGACCGGCGAGTTCTCGATGCTGAAGGCGCTGGTGCGCCATCCGCGCCAGCCGCTCTCGCGCGACAAGCTCGCCCAGCTCGCGCGCGGCCGCGAGTTCGAGCCGTTCGACCGCAGCCTCGACGTCCAGATCTCGCGCCTGCGCAAGATGATCGAGCCCGACCCGACCCAGCCGCGCTACATCCAGACGGTCTGGGGCGTGGGCTACGTCTTCGTGCCCGATGGCGCGTCCTGACCCGATGACGACCCCGCGCTAGCGTGGCGACGCGAACGATCAAGCGGTCCTCGTCGAAGCCGCTGTCGGAACGGCTGAAGCCGCCGCCACAACCGCGGCTGGCGAAGAAGTTCGTCGCCCTCAGCCTCTTCTGGCGCACCTTCTTCCTGCTCGCGGTGCTGCTCGCCAGCGGCGTGTTCGCGTGGGTGCAGACGTTTCGCGCCCTCGAGTTCGAGCCGCGCGCGATCCAGGCGGCGCAGCAGATCGCGA
>JAYTHL010000542.1:0-2720 GCA_043732605.1 Rhizobacter sp.
CTGCTCGGTCTCGCGATGGAACATGCCCGACATCAGCACGACGTCCTTGCCCGAGCCGAAGTCGGCGCTGTGATAGTCGCCGTCGCGCAGGCTCACGCGGTCGCCCGCGCCGGCTGCGGCGACGAGCTCGCGCGCGACCGCGGCGACGCCGGGCAGCTCGAGCACCTCGGAGGTGAGGCCAGGGAATTTCTCGGTGAGCAGCACGGAGTACGTGCCCGGGCCGCCGCCGACATCGAGCATCGATCGCCGGCCGGTCAGATCGAGGATGCCGACGAGGGCGCGCGCGACGCCGAGGGCACGCTCGTGCATCGCCTTCACGAAGGTGCGTGTTCGGTCCGGGTTGTCTCCGAGGTACGACTCCGCGGGCAGCGCGGGCTTGCCAGATCGCAGGGCGCCTTCGAGGTTGCCCCAGGTCGCGTAGAGCTGATCGCTGTAGCGGATCGCGTTGCCCATGAACGCCGGGCTGCCCTTGACCAGGAACACCGCGGCGACCGGCGCGTTCGCAAAACGTCCCGACTCCTCCGCGAGAAAGCCCATGCCCGTGCAAGCGCGCAGGAAGAGCCCGGTGCTGCGCGGGTCGAGCTGCAGACCGGCAGCGACTTCGTCGGACGACTTCGCGCCCGCAGCGAGGAAATCGAACAGACCGATCCGGTTGGCCGTGAGCAGCGTCTGGCTTTCCCAGTACGCCGTGCTCAGGCGAACGATCGACGACGGATCCGGACCTCTCGGCCCGCCTGGCGGCGGGGCGCTCATGCCGCGACAAGCTCGGTGCGGTCCATGTCGCACTCGAGCTGCATGTAGGCGCAGCGATGGCACATGAAGCCTTCGGAGACCGTCAGGCCGTGACGGCGACGGATCTCGTGGTAGCCCGAGTTCAGCGTCTCGAAGTAGTTGCGAATGCGCGCATGGAAGTCGGAGCGGGTGCGTCCGCCGACCGGCCAGACCAGCGAGTAGATCGGGATGATGCCGCGGCTGCACAGGTCCTCGGCGCCTTGCAGCGCGATGCGCGCCGCCTCCTCCCACTCGAGCCCGTGCTCGGGCTCGAGCTCGATGCCGGCGACCATCGCGGAGTAGACGTTGCCGCGGCCCCAGAGGCGCACCGCCGTCTCGAGCGCCTCGATCCAGCGCGCGTAGCCGACGTACCTGTTCTTGCCGGGACACACCTTCGCGAACAGCTTCTCGGACCACATCTCGAGGTTGAAGCAGACGTGCTGCACGAGCTGCTCGGCATGGAACTGCTCGATGACGTCGTCGGGCAGCGCGCCCGATCCGAGCGTGACCGGGATGCCGCGCTTGTTGGCGGTCTTGACGAAGCGCGCGAGCTGCAGGAAGCGATCGCCTTCGGCGCGTGCGTCGGTGAGCGAGCCGCCGACGAGATAGATGTGGCGGATCTCGGTCTGGTCGATCACCGCCTGCAGCGCCTCGCTCATGCGGTCGAGCGTGGGCGGCAGGATCTCGATCCGGCCGGTCTTCTGGCCGAGATGCACGGTGCGCTCGTCGGGCGCGCCGTACGCGCAGAACGTGCAGCGCATCGAGACGCCGTCCTGCTTGTGCAGAAAGTACTCGCAGCCCGGCGCGACGTTGATCACGAGCATGTCGCCGTGTGTCGTGACGCCGGCCTGCGCGAACGGCAAGCCGTCGGTGGTTTTCTGCGTGAGCCAGGGACGCAGCGGCTCGAACTCGATCTGCACCTGCTGGCCGCCACGGTCGTCGATCAGCATGTAGCCGTCGTCGGGCGAGCCCTCGACGTGCCACGGCGAGTCGCCGTTGCCCATGATGCGGATCTCGGTGCCGTCGCCGGTGTTGATGAGATACGGGATGGTCGCGATGCCGCGACCGGTGGGATCGTGCTCGCCTTCCTTGAAGCGATAGGGGTAGTAGTTCGGCATCGAATGCGCCGCCGCGTCGCCGAGCGCCGGCGTATAGCGGATGCCCTCGCACATCACCTGGACCTTGAGCGCGGGCGAACCCGTGAGCGTGATCATGTCGACAGTTCCCTTGCTGCGTGAATCATCGGTCGAGGCACGCTCGCCTCGCTGGAAGCGCTATCGCTGTCGCCCGTCAATGATGCCATGCAGCGATGGGCGCGAAGGCCCCACCGGTCCCGCTGCTTCGCGGGGTGCGCCGCGCGATGGCGCAGTTGCAGAGGCGGTCGCCCACGGTGCAAGATCGCGACGTCGTCATCGAAAGCCTTGCCCATGTTGTTCCTGTTGACCAGCTGCACGCGGTCCCATTTGAGCGCCGCGCAGTTCGGCGAGCTCGCCGCGCTGGCGAAGTCGTTCTATGCCTCGATCCCGGCCGGCGTGAACATCCGCGGCGAGTGGGCGGCGGTCGATCGGTCGGCGAACTACTCTCTCGTGGAAGCGCCCGACATCGACACCGTGCGCGCACTCCAGGCGCCGTTCGCGCCCTTCACCGTCACCGAGATCGTGGCCGTCAATGCCATCACCGGGTGGACGGCGGGCTAGGGTCACGACTCGGGCCCGGGTCGGCGAGGCGATCGCACGCCGGGCGAAAGCCTCCGTCGCACGCTTTCTTGAGGTAGTCGCGGCCCTTCTCGGGGTCGGCCGCGACACCGTCGCCCTCCTGCAGGATCACGCCGAGATCGGCGCACGCCGACGGCGCCTTCAAGGTGCAGGCGCGATCGAGCGCGCTCATCGCCCCCGGAACGTCGCGCCTGCCGCCGTTGGGCGCGAAGGAGACGGCGGCGAGCCTGCTGC
>JAYTHL010000543.1:0-2715 GCA_043732605.1 Rhizobacter sp.
TGAACTTCGATCCGAACTATCGGAGCCACTCGACCCTCGTCGGTGACTTCGCCGATATCCGCACCACCGTCAAGAACTGGCCCCAGTGGCCCGACCCGACGCCTGGTTACTACACGAACTCGGACAACTACAACAACAAGAAGGCGATCGACGACTACTGGCACACGGCAGTCAATGGACGCGGCCTGTACTTCAGCGCCGACAACCCGACCTCGGTGATCAACGGGCTCGGCGACGCGCTCTTCGGCACCGACGGCAGCGTCGGCTCCGGCGCCGCCGAGGCGGTGTCGACCTTGCAGCCGGTTCCGGGCAACAACTTCGTCTACTCCACGACCTACCTGCCCGGCAAGTGGTCGGGCGATGTGACGGCGTGGGCCATCGATCCCACGTCGGGCGTCGTGAGCGGGCTGAACGCCACCACGCCGTTCTGGTCGGCACGGTCCCGCCTCGAGGCGAAGGTGACCCTTCCCTGCGACGACCGGAAGATCTACGTGATCCACAACGGCAGCAGCCTGCACGACTTCACCTGGGACACGAAGAAGTGTCCGGGCGCGGTCGGCCCGGGCGCGCTCGCGCCGGACGGGCTCGATGCGACCGAGCAGGGCTACTTCAGCCCGCTCAACGTCTCGCTGTTGAGCCAGTTCCCGTTCATGACGGACGGCGCCGGCGCGACGGCTCAGCAGCAGCAGGAAGCCCAGCTGCCCGGCATGCTGGTCAACTTCCTGCGCGGCCAGCGCGGCCGTGAAGGCTTCGAGGTCGGCTCGCTGTCGAAGCTGTTCAGGAAGCGTGACGCCGTGCTCGGCGACATCATCGACTCGCAGGCGGTCTACGTGAAGGCTCCGTTCGCCGACTACGCCGAGAACGCTTACGGCACGTTCAAGGCCGCCCAGTCGTCGCGCGCGTCGATGCTCTACGTCGGCGCCAACGACGGCATGCTGCACGCCTTCTACGCGACCGAGAATCCCATCGATCCGCTCGCCGGCACCGAAGCGTGGGCCGTCATCCCGAGCGCCGTCCTGCCCAACATGTACAAGCTCGCCGACTTCGCGTACTCCCGCGGTCAGCACGAGTTCCTGGTCGACGGCACGCCGGTCGTCGGCGACGCCTTCATCGGCGGCGCGTGGAAGACCATCCTCGTCGGCGGCCTCAACGCCGGCGGCAAGGGCTACTACGCGCTCGACGTCACGAACGCCGGCGCGCTGCCTGTGCCGCTCTGGGAATTCAAGCAGAACACCGGCGTCTGTCCGGCAACGGCGGCGGCCGCGGTCGGCAACACGGCCGACTGCAACCTGGGCCTCACTTTCGGCAAGCCGATCATCACCAAGCTGAACGGCACTTGGGTCGTCATGTTCACGTCCGGCTACAACAACGCCAATGCCGCAGGCAACGGCCAGGACGGGATCGGCTTCCTGTACGTGGTCAATGCCCAGACGGGCGCGATCATCCACAAGATCGCGACGACGGGAGGAAGCGGTGCCACGCCGAGCGGCCTCGCCCAGATCAACAACTACACCGACAACGGGCAGGTGGACAACACCACCCTCCACGTGTACGGCGGCGATGTCCTCGGCAACATGTGGCGCTTCGACTTCCTGCCCGGCCCGTCGGCGACGCTCCTGGGAACGGCGAGGGACACGCTCGCAGCGATCGAGCCGATCACCGTCCGTCCGGAGCTCGCCGAGCTCGACGGCAAGCCGTTCGTGATGTTCGGCACCGGGCGCCTGCTCGGCGCCAGCGACGTCACCGACATCCAGAAGCAGTCCGTCTACGGCTTCAAGGATTCGCTGAGCGTCGCCGGTCCGATCTATGCGAACCCGATGCGAAACTCGTTGCGCCCGATGGCCATCTCGGCCGCCGCGGCGGTCGCGGGCGCGGTGCGGACGTCGAGCTGCGTCGGCACTGTGGCGCAGTGCGATCTGCCGGACGGCTGGGTGCTCGACCTCAACGAGCCGGGCGAGCGCGTCAACGTCGAGATGCACCTCGTCCTCGGTGCGCTCGTGTTCACCAGCAACGTTCCCATGCTCATCCCGTGCGATGTCGGCGGGCACTCGTGGTTCACCCAGGTCGACTTCCGTACGGGCGGCCCGGTGTCGAACAATGCTGGCGTGCTCACGTCGCAGTACCTGTCGGATGCGATCAACGTCGGCTTCAACACGCTTCAGCTCCTGCCGCCGGCCGGCTCCTTCAACCCGCACCGCATCGGTCGGGAATGCGACAGTCGCGGTCGTTGCATCCCCCTGGACATCAATCCGCCGGAGCCGCCGCCGCAAGGCAAGCGCATCACGTGGCGCGAGGTGACGCAGTAACGGTCTTCGACGGGCGCCGCTTGGTGCCGGGCCCGGCGCACAGGCTGCCCCGGATCATGGGGGCGATCGCCGCGGCCATCGCCCTGCATGCGGCGATCCTCGTCTTTCGACCCGGTGCTTCGGGTGATCGGGCAGCCGCGGCCACAGCGTCGGCGATGGTCGTGCGCATCCTGCATGCCAGCGCCGGTGTCACAGCACCGCCTTCCATCGCGGAGCCCGTGACCGCGACCGCTGCTGCGCCCGCGCTCGAGCCGAGCGAACCGGTCGCAGTGCCCTCGAAGGCACAGTCCGCCACCGATGCTGCCAGGGCCGATGCCAAGTCGGAGAAGGCCGAGCCGCACCCGTCGTCGCGCTCGATGCCGGCTGCCGAGCCGGCCGACCCGTCGCAGCGCGCGTTGTCGCCCGCGCC
>JAYTHL010000544.1:0-2713 GCA_043732605.1 Rhizobacter sp.
CGCAGCAGCCG
The DNA here is from genome assembly GCA_043732605.1 of Rhizobacter sp. GTDB lineage: Bacteria > Pseudomonadota > Gammaproteobacteria > Burkholderiales > Burkholderiaceae_C > Schlegelella_A. The sequence goes on from JAYTHL010000544.1 coordinate 12, forward strand.
GAAGTAGTGCAACGGCAGGATCGCCTCGCCGCCGAACTTCGCCGAGGCGTGATCGCACACGATCAGGACGCTGAACGAGGTGTCGGTCGTGGAACGGGAATCGGCCTGCCGCCGCATCGCATGTCGCCTTCCTGGCTGCCCGGCCGGAGAGCTGTCTCCGGGCCAACCGTCGAGAATAGTCGGCGACGATTGTCCGACGGAGCGGGCTGGTCACGGACTGTGACAAACCTTGCACATCGACTGCCGGCGACGGCGGCTCAGAGGGCCGCGACGGCCTTCCTGAACTGCTCCATCGTGTCGTGATGACCACGTCTTCGTTGCTCACCATGCTGTCCCGGCCCTGGCCGGCGATGAACAGCGTCTCGTGGTCGAAGGCCTGCAAGGCGAAAACGCGGAATCGATACCAGCCGTCGAGGATGCTGACGTCGCTGAGGCGAACGACCATCTTGTCGCCGCGCTCGCTGTCGGGGGCGGCGACGCCCGCCTGGATCTTGACGACGCCGCGGGCCGCGCTCCGAGCCCGACGGCGGTGTCGAACGACAGTGCCGCGAAGGGGCCTGCATCGGCAGCCTTGACGAAGTCGACCACCGGCACGGCCTTGATCGCGAAGTTCACGTTCTGGGGCAGCGCGCCGCCGGTGGCGCGCGCGACCGCCGCAGCCGCCGGTGGCGACCTGCTAGAAGATCATGGCCGTGCTTCCAGCGGATCCCATGCCTCGAGCCAGCGGGCGAAGTTCTCGAGGCCCTGGTCGAGCGAGGTGCGCGCCCAGGGGCCGATCGCAGCGAGCAGACGCTGCGGGTCGGCGCAGGTCAGCGGTACGTCGCCGGCCTGCATCGGCTGGAACTCGATCACCGCGGGCCGGCCGACGGCGCGCTCGAGCGAGGCGATGAAGTCGAGCACCTTGACCGGCCGGTGGCTGCCGACGTTGAAGACCTCCGCCGGCACGCCGCTCGCGGGCCGCGGCGGGCCGCGCTCGAGCAGCCGCATGACCGCATCGACAGCGTCGTCGACGTAGGTGAAGTCGCGCAGCAGCTCGCCGCGTGCGAACACCGGGATCGGCTCGCGGCGCCGCATGCGTTGCGCGAACGAGAAGTACGCCATGTCGGGCCGGCCCCAGGGCCCGTAGACGGTGAAGAAGCGCAGGCCAGTGACGGGCAGCGCGTGCACCGCGGCGTACGAATGAGCGATCGCCTCGCCGGCCTGCTTGGTCGCGGCGTAGAGCGACGCCGGCGCGTCGCTGCGGTCGCTTTCCGCGAAGGGCGCTTCGGTGCGCGATCCGTAGACACTCGACGAGCTGGCGTAGACGACGTGGCCGACCTTGCCGTCGGCGCACGCCTGGAGCACGGCGACGGAGGCGGCGACGTTCGAGCGCACGTAGTCCATCGGCGCCTCGATCGAGTGGCGCACGCCGGCCTGTGCGGCGAGGTGGACGACGGCGTCGAACGGCCCGTGGCGGCGCAGGAACGCGCTCGTCGCGGCGGCGTCGGAGAGATCGATCGCGTGGCACTCGACGCCGCGCGGCGCGAGCAGCGCGGCGACCCGGTCGCGCTTCAGGCGCGGGTCGTAGTAGGCATTGAATTCGTCGCAGCCGACGACCTTGACGCCGGCGCGTGCGAGGCGGGCGGCGACGTGCGCGCCGATGAAGCCCGCGGCACCGGTCACTAGGCACAATCGCATGGGCACTCACTATAGGCTGGCGCAGCGTCCCCGCGGCGACGCAACTGTCGCACACGCTTGCGGCCTCCACCACCCTTACCATCGCCCCCGACCTTGGCCGCGACCTCGCTCTCGCACCGCTTCCCGCACGCGCTTTCGGCGGCGGGCATCGCCGCCGCGTTGCTCGTCGTGCTCGGAACGATGTCGCATCTCGCCGGCGACGCGAGCCAGACCTATCGATCGTTGCGCGAGACGATGGGCGTCCTGCCTGACTGGCTCTGGTCCGACCTCACCTTCCTCGGCTTCGGCCTGACGGCGGTGATCGTCGTCGGCCTGGTGCGCGACCGCTCGATGCGCTTCGCCGCGGTGTCGGTCTGGAGCTTCGCGCTCGGCACGCTGGCGATCCAGGTCGTCAAGCGCACGCTCGTCACGCCGCGGCCGCTGACCACGTTGCCCGACCTGCCGCCGATCGGCGCGCATCTGTTCTGGGGCTCGATGCCATCCGGTCACGCAGCGACGGCGCTCGGTCTGGCCGTGACGCTCGTGCTCGTGTGCAGCCGTTCGTGGCGCAGCGTCGTGCCGCTGCTCGCCCTCGGCTCGATCGTCGCGCTCTCGCGCGTCGCCGTCGGTGCGCACTGGATCGGCGACGTGCTCGTCGGCGCCGGCATCGGCATCGCGGCTGCGGCGCTCGGGGTCGTGATCGAGCGCCGCGTCGATCTCGCGCGCAGGCTCGCGACGCCGTACGGCCAGGCGGCGGTCGCGCTCGTGCAGATCGTGGTCGGCGTGATCATGCTGATCCGGCCGCTCGGCTATCCGCTCGCCGAGCCGCTGCAATGGGTGTTCGGCGTGGTCAGCATCGCTGCCGGCCTGCATCGCCTGTGGATGCTGCGCGCGCCCGCGACGCGTGCCGGCAGCGGCGCGCCATGACAGCGCGCCAGGCCAGCGGTGCGGTCGCCGGCGTCGCGCTCGGCGCGCTGCTCCTCTGGCTGCTGCTGCGCGGCGCCTCGCTCTCGCGCTGGCTCGACGCGCTCGCCGCCGTGCCGCCG
>JAYTHL010000545.1:0-9042 GCA_043732605.1 Rhizobacter sp.
CGGAGCTTGCTATCGAGCTCTTCGCCGGACAGAGCGCCCGCGATGCTTTCGATCTGGGTGTACCCCGCCGCTTGAATCACGGCGACGGCCGATGGATGAATTCCTTCGAGCAGCAAAAACTTGATCTTGTCCTTGCTTGTCGAGGTTTCGGTTTCGGTGGTGCGCACTTCAGGAGCGGGCTGTTGCATGGTGGTTCGATGGGGTGAAAGCAGAAGCAGGGAGCGGTGGAACTCGGGTCTGGCTGCCGACGTCAACGCTAAAAAGCGCCCGCCGCGGCGCATCGTGGGCAAACCTCCGGACGCGGATGGGGGGTGGTGCACGAGACAGAGACGCCAGCCGTGCCCTCGGGAGAGGTGATGACTACCGGTGCCCGGCCCGTCTCCCTTACACCGAGTCGAACGGCGCGGCGCCGCTCAGGAGTCAACAGCAGCATCCGCCCTTGCCTCGGGTTGCAGGTGTGACTTCGCCGGTCGCGACCCCGAAGCCAGCACCCTTGACGGCTGATTGCAGGCGCTCCCGAGATATCAGCCTTTCGTCGAAGTCGACAGATGCCTTGCCGGGCAGCGATACGTCCACGCGCCCAACGCCGGGCAGTGCTGTCAGTGCCCCCGTCACTTTGCTGACGCATCCACCGCAAGTCATTCCGGTGACGTTCATTTCTTCTGTTTGCATGGCAGACCCTCGATGTTGGCGTGAATATGAAGTCAAGCTCTGACTGCTCCAGACAATGACCACGGTACGAAAGGGTGTCCGTGCGCTGCAGCACAGACTGAAGCAGCGTAGCGAACTTACTGTCTGTTTGGCGGGCCCTTGGCCGCGTGATCGTGCGTCACGAAATGCGTTCAATCGCAGTACGTGGCCATTGCAGCGCAACTCCGTCTTACTCGGCACTTCGGTGCCTGGAGGGGTCGCTCAGGGGTGCTGATCCACACAGGAGATCCCATGAAGTCCTTGATGGCAATGGTTGTTGGTTCGGTATCCATGCTCGCCAGTGGCGTGTCGTCTGCACAGAACGGCGGCATGATGAATGGCGGCGGCATGTGGGGCGGCGGCTGGATGGGTGGATACGGTGGCTACTTGGGGCCGATCCTGCTGATCGCCGTGGTCGGACTAGTCGTTTGGGTCGTCCTGCAAAGACGCAAGTGATCCAGCGGTCCGGATTTCATCTTGCGGAGGTGACCGATGAGCGAACATGATCACGCTGCCCTGGCCGAGCCAGAGGCCAAGCCACGAATTTGCGAAGAAGGCCTACGCCATCTACATGAAGGAAGGCCGTCTACTGGGACTTGCAGACCAGAACTGGGCGGACACCGAAGCCCAGTTGCGGTACGCCGATGCCGGTCAGGCCAATCCGCCCGAGCGCCAGGATGTGCCCCAGGGCCATCAGGATCACCATGCCCACATGGCGGCGGATTGCCGCGAGCGGTTCTGGGTCGGCTGCCGGTCCTCTCGGTTCTGATCGTCTCGTCCGAGACCTGCCGTTCGCGGCGCCCGATCTGAGCTGACGGTCGCCTGTACCCGGATCCGGCCAAAAGCGGACCCTCGCGAGTAACCGCTTTCGGGGAGCCTGCTAGCGCTCGGCAGGGAACATTGCCCGCGCTAGATTGCGTTGCCCCCGTCATTCCCATCCAGCGGACTCCTGACTCCAATCCCGGGCTTGACCATGACGTGGGTGTAGATCATGGTCGTCGACACGTCCTTGTGACCTAGAAGCGCCTGCACCGTTCGGATGTCCGTCCCTGACTCGAGAAGGTGCGTCGCAAACGAATGTCGGAAAGTGTGTGGACTGACCGGTCGAGAAATCCTGGCGTCATGGGCTGCCTGAGCAACCGCACGCTGCAGCGTCTTCCGGTGACAGTGAAATCGCACCTTGTCACACGTTTATGGGCTGGTGCATTGCACGCTTGACGGGAAGGCGAACTGCCAAGCCCACGTGAGTCCTGCCTGCGGATACTTGCGCTGGAGCGCAAAGGGCAGCGGAGCGCGGCCCAGGCCGGCCCTGAGATCGGCGGCATGCTGCTCACGCACCCTCTCGAGGTGTTGCCGCAACGTCGGCGCCAAAGAGTCAGGCAGCACGGTCACCCGGTCTCGGGCCCCCTTGGCATCGCGGATGATGAGTTGACGGAGCTCGAAGCCGATGTCCTTGACTCGCATAGCCAAACCCTCCATCAGGCGCAGACCACTGCCATACAAGAGCGAAGCCATCAGACGGTGAGTTCCTCGCATCGCGGCGAGCACTGCCTGTACCTCCGCACGGGTGAGAACGGTCGGAAGGCGTACCGGCCGTCGCGCCCGCTCGACGTCATCGAGCCACGGCAACGGCGACGCAGCATATGGCGGTACAGGAACAGCAACGACGAGAGCGCCTGGTTCTGAGTCGAGGCGGCCAAGCGTTCGTGGCGTGCCAGGTGACTCAGGAATGCGCTGACTTCCGCCTCACCCATCTCCTTCGGGTGTCGCTTCTCATGGAAGAGGACGAAACGGTGGATCCAGCCGATGTAGGCCTTCTCGGTCCGCAGACTGCAGCGTCGCCGGTCGCGATCACTTCGACGCACTGGCGGCCGGCATCGGGGCGCGCAGGCAAGACGTTGACGCTGGCGCAACTCGCCCAGGCGTCGCTGGTCGTCGCCGCGCCGACCGCCGCCTTCCACGGTACGGTCGAACGGGTGCCGCGCCGCATGAAGCTGGCCGATCGCATCGTCGTGCGGGCTCGCCACTTCGGCGCGCTGCCCGACCTCGTGGTCAACACCGATCTTCTGGCCATCGTGCCCGAGATGTACGCCAACAACCTGAAGGCGCGCCACGACGTGCGCAGCTGGCAACTGCCGCGCGCCGCCGCACCGATGTACGAAGTGCGCCTTGTCTGGCACGTCAGCACCGAGAACGATCCGGCGCATCAGTGGATGCGCGCTGGTGCACGAGCTGTTCGCTCCGCCCACTGCGACCGCGCGGACTGAGGGAAACCACGTGGTACAGGCCGCTGCCTCGGTGGTACAAAAGCGGTCGACGACATCACGTCCACACATTCGCCTCTGACTGCCAGTGCTGCCAGTCAGAGGCAAGGCAAAGAAGCCCGAACCGGTTGATCCCGGTCGGGCTTTTTTGCTTTTCGCGCCGTCCCTCGGAACTTCAACATGCGAGCCGCAGGTTTGCTGGCGAAGCTCTGCCCGAGACGCACGAAGTGGTTGGAAGTGATTCGTGGACGACCGATTCACAAAGCCAAAACACACGGAGACACCAGATGAGCCAAATTGATCGCCGAGATTTCATCAAGACGAGCGGTTCCCTGCTTGCGATCGGAGCTGCGACCGGGACCGCGCTGATCCCCGGCCTCGCAGGCGCGCAGGACACGGCCAAGCTCGGATTGCTTCACTCGCTGTCGGGAACGATCGCGATCGCAGAGGCGTCGCTGGTCGATGCCGAGAAGATGGCGATCGAGGAGATCAATGCGTCCGGCGGCGTCATGGGCAAGAAGATCGAGGCCGTCATCGAGGACGGCGCCAGCGACAACGCGGTCTTCGCCGAGAAAGCGCGCAAGCTCCTGGAGCGCGACAAGGTCGCGGCCATCGTGGGCTGCTACACGTCGGCATCGCGCAAGGCGGTCCTTCCTGCCCTGAGCAAGGCGAACGGCCTGCTCTACTACCCGACGTACTACGAAGGCCAGGAAGAAGACAAGCACGTAATCTACACATCGCAGGAAGCGACGCAGTCCGTCATCGCCGCGATCGAATGGATGGCACGCGAGAAGGGCAAGACCTTCTTCTTCGTCGGCTCGGACTACATCTACCCGCGCACCTGCAACAAGATCGCCAAGCCGACGGTCGCGCGTCTCGGCGGCAAGGTCGTCGGCGAAGAGTACGCGCCGCTCGGCCACACCGAGTTCTCCTCGATCATCAACAAGATCAAGGCGGCCAAGCCGGACTGCATCTACAGCACGGTCGTGGGCGGCTCGAACGTCGCGTTCTACAAGCAGCTCCGCGCGGCCGGGCTCGACGGCTCGAAGCAGACCTTGCTGTCGACGGTGGTGTCGGAGAACGAGATCGAAGGCATCGGCAAGGACAACGCGGTCGGCTACTACGCCTGCATGGGCTACTTTCAGAGCCTGAAGATTCCGGCCAACGAACGCTTCGTGAAGGCGTTCAAGGCCAAGTACGGGCAGGACCGGGCGATCGGCGATCCGATGGAGTGCGCCTACAACTCGGTGTACCTCTGGAAGGCGGGAGTCGAGAAAGCGAAGTCGTTCGATCCCGTCAAGGTGATTGCCGCCTCGGGCGGCATCCAGCTCGACGCGCCTGAAGGAATCGTCCGCGTTCACGCCACGAACCATCACGTGTGGAAGAAGGTCCGCGTCGGCAAGGCACTCGCCGACGGTCAGTTCGAGATCGTCTGGGAATCGCCCAACCTGATCGAGCCGAATCCCTTCCCCAAGGTCTGACGGCGTTCCGTGCGTGCGCCGGGCCAGGTCGTCGAGACCGCGCCCGGTGCCAACTTTCCGTAGAGCCTGCCTAGCGTCGGAGCGCGACGAATGAATCTCGACATTGCAGCGATGCAGGTCTTCAACGGGATCAGCCTGTTCACGATCCTGCTGCTGATGTCCATCGGCCTCGCGATCGTCTTCGGCCTGATGGGCGTCATCAACATGGCGCACGGCGAACTGATGGCGCTCGGCGCCTACATGACGTACCTGACCGCGCTGGCGTTCGAACGGTACGCGCCACAGTGGATGGGCGTCTACCTGTTCGTCGCCATTCCATTCGCCTTCCTGGTCACGTTTGCGTTCGGCTATGTGCTCGAACGCGGGTTCATACGGTTCTTCTACAACCGGCCGCTCGACACCTTGCTGGCGACCTGGGGGCTCAGCCTGATCCTGCAGCAGATCTATCGATCGGTCTTCGGCGCGCAGGAGGTGAGCGTCCCGCTGCCCACCTGGCTCAGCGGAGCATGGGAACCGATCCAGGGCATCCAGCTGCCGCTGACACGGCTGTTCATCATCGGCCTGACGCTGGTTGTCGCAGTCGGCGTCTTCTGCCTGCTGAACCGGACACGCTGGGGAATGCGCGTGCGGGCCGTGATGCAGAACAGGGCAATGAGCGGCGCCGTCGGCATCAACACCAAGCAGGTCGACGCGATGTCGTTCGCGCTCGGCTCCGGCCTCGCCGGCATCGCCGGCTGCGTCTTCACGATGATCGGCTCCACCAATCCCGGCACCGGCCAGATCTACATCGTCGACTCGTTCATCGTCGTGGTGTTCGGCGGCGTGCAGAGCCTGCTCGGCACGGCCTTCTCGGCGTTCACGATCGCGCAGTCGCAGACGTTCCTCGAGTACCTGATGAGCGGCTCGATGGCCAGGGTGACGATCCTGCTGCTCGTCATCGTGGTGCTCTATTTCCGGCCCAACGGGTTGTTCGCGACCAAGTCGCGGAGCTGACGCATGCGCCGCCTGTTCCGCCAACCCGACGCCATCGCCGTCCTGCTCGTGGCGGTCGTGCTCGCCCTCCTTCCGGCATGGCTCGACCCGTTTCGCCTGAACCTCGTCGGCAAGTACATGGCATTCGCCTTCGTGGCGGTGGGCATCGTCCTGACGTGGGGATACGGCGGCGTGCTCAGCCTCGGCCAGGGCATCTTCTTCGGCGCCGGCGGCTACATGATGGCATGTTCCTGAAGCTCGAAGCGTCGGCGCCCGAGCTGCCGGACTTCATGGTGTGGAGCAGCGTCGACAAGCTGCCCGCCTGGTGGGAACCGTTCCACAGCCTGACGCTCACCCTGCTGCTGGTCCTGGTCGTGCCGGCCGTGCTGGCCTACGTGTTCTCGTACGCGATCTTCAAGAAACGTGTCAGTGGCGTCTACTTCGCCATCGTCACGCTCGCGCTCGCGCTGACGCTCACCGTCCTCATCGTCGGCCAGCAAGGCGACACGGGCGGCGCGAACGGCATCACCGACTTCCGCACCCTGCTCGGCTTCGACATCGTCGGCGACGCCGGCAAGCAGGCCCTGTACTTCGTCGAGACGGCCGTGCTGGCGGTCGTGATGGTGCTCTCCGTCGCAATGGTGCGAAGCCGGTTCGGCAAGATCCTGATCGCGATCCGCGACAAGGAAGACCGGGTCCGGTTCAGCGGCTACGACACGGCCCACATGAAGGCCTTCGTCTTCACGGTCGCCGCCGTGCTGTCGTCCATCGGCGGAGCCTTCTACAGCGTGCAGGTCGGACTGATCTCGCCGACAGCGGTGGGCGTCGTCGCGTCGATCGAGATGGTCATCTACGCGGCCGTCGGTGGTCGCATGTCGGTGCCGGGCGCCGTCGTCGGCGCCATCCTCATCGGCTTCCTGAAGTCCTACCTGTCGGAGACGTTTCCGGAAGGCTGGCTATACTTTCTCGGCGCCCTCTTCATCCTCGTGGTGGTCGTGCTCCCCGACGGACTGGCCGGTCTGGCGCAGCGGCTGACGGCCGCCCGGGCAAGGCACATCGGGCCGCAATGAGCGCGATCCTGAACAGCGGCTCCCTGCCGCATTCCGACAACGTCGCGACCGGCTCGGCGCCGCGTGCCGATGTGATTCTGCAGGTCACCGACCTGACGGTGTCCTTCGACGGCTTCCGGGCGGTCGACGGGCTCAGCCTGTCGATCGAGAAGAACGAGCTGCGCGTCATCATCGGACCGAACGGTGCCGGCAAGACGACCTTGCTCGACATCATCTGCGGCAAGACCCGGCCCTCATCGGGAAAGGTCGTCTTCAACGGCCACGACCTGACGCATCGGTCGGAGCATCAGATCGTGAGGCTGGGCGTCGGGCGCAAGTTCCAGACGCCCTCCGTCTACGAAGACCTCACCGTCATCGAGAACTTCGAGATCTCGCTGCCTGGCGGTCAAAACGTCCTCGGGTCGCTGTTCTTCCGCCGCACGGACGAGGTGATGGAGAAGATCCACGCCGTTGCCGACCAGGTGTTCCTGCGCGACCTCCTCGAGCACAAGGCGGGCAGGCTCAGCCACGGCCAGAAGCAGTGGCTGGAGATCGGCATGCTGCTGATCCACTCCCCCGACCTGCTCCTGCTCGACGAGCCGGTCGCCGGCATGAGCCCGAGAGAACGCGAGCTGACCGCAGACCTGCTCGCTCGCACCTCGGCGGGCAAGTCGGTCATCGTGATCGAGCACGACATGGACTTCGTCAAGCGGATCGCCCACAAGGTGACCGTCCTGCACCAGGGCCGCGTGCTGAGCGAAGGCAGCGTCGCCGACGTTCAGGAAGATCCCCGCGTCATCGACGTCTACCTGGGTCATTGAAGGCGGCAAGGTGTTCCAAGTCGACAAGCTCAACGTCTTCTACGGCGAATCGCAAGCGGTGCGCGATGTCTCGTTTTCGGTCGCGAACGAAGAAGCGGTCGCGATCATGGGGCGTAACGGCATGGGCAAGACGACCCTGCTCAAGGCCTTGATCGGCATGCTGCCCTCCAAGTCCGGAACGATCGGCATCGACGGAACCGAACTCGCGACGCTGCCGAGCTACGAGCGGGTACGACACGGCCTCTCGTTCGTGCCCCAGGGCCGGATGATCTTTCCCTTTCTGACGGTCGAGGAGAACATCCTCTCCGGCACCGAGCATTCAGGGCACCGGACGGTGCCCGACTACATCTACAAGTTCTTTCCCGTGCTTGCCGACATGAAGCAGCGCAAGGGCGGCAACCTGTCCGGTGGCCAGCAGCAGATGCTCGCCATCGCGCGTGCGCTGGTCTCCGATCCGAAGGTCTTGATCCTCGACGAACCGACCGAAGGCATCCAGCCTTCGATCATCAAGGAGATCGCGCGCACCTTGAACGTGCTGCGCAAGGAACGACGCTTCGCCATCGTCGTCTCGGAACAGGTCCTAAGTTTTGCCCTTGACCTCGCCGATCGATTCCTCGTGATCGACTGCGGCCGGATCGTTCACGACGAGGCCCGCGCCGGCCTCGACCAGGAGAAGGTCAGATCGTTTCTGACCGTCTAGTTTTTCGCCTCAACCCCAGGAGTCAGCCATGAGACACGGAGATATCGGAAGCTCGAACGATTGCGTCGGCGTTGCAGTCGTCAACTACAAGATGCCGAGACTGCACACGCGGGCCGAAGTGCTCGCGAACGCGCGTGCGATCGCAGACATGCTGGTCGGCATGAAGAAGGGCCTGCCGGGCATGGACCTGGTGGTGTTCCCGGAGTACTCGACGCACGGGATCATGTACGACTCCGCAGAGATGTACGACACCGCCTCCGTCATTCCTGGCGAAGAGACCGAGATCTTCGCCGCGGCCTGTCGCAAGGCCAACGTCTGGGGGGTGTTCTCGCTCACCGGCGAGCGTCACGAGGAGCACCCGAACAAGGCGCCCTACAACACGCTCATCCTGATGAACAACAAGGGCGAGATCGTCCAGAAGTACCGCAAGATCATGCCGTGGACGCCGATCGAAGGCTGGTACCCCGGCAACTGCACCTACGTGTCCGAGGGCCCGAAGGGCATGAAGGTCAGCCTCATCATCTGCGATGACGGAAACTTCCCCGAAATCTGGCGCGACTGCGCCATGCGCGGTGCGGAACTGATCGTTCGCTGCCAGGGGTACATGTACCCGGCCAAGGAACAGCAGGTGATGGTCTCCAAGTGCATGGCCTGGATGAACAACGTCTATGTCGCGGTGGCCAACGCCACGGGGTTCGACGGCGTCTACTCGTACTTCGGCCACTCCGCGGTGATCGGCTTCGACGGTCGCACGCTCGGCGAGTGCGGCACGGAGGAGATGGGCATCAACTACGCCGAGATGTCGGTGAGCGCGATCCGCGACGCGCGCAAGAACCAACAGTCGAACAACTTCCTGTACAAGCTCGTGCACCGTGGTTACACCGGGAAGATCAACTCCGGCGAGGACGTCAACGGGGACGCGGCCTGCCCGTACGAGTTCTACGGCAAGTGGATCAACGATCCGGAAGGCACGAGGAAGATGGTCGAGGGTCTGACGCGTTCCACGCCCGGAACGCCGGAGTGCCCGATCGAGGGCATCCCGAACACGACGGTCGTGCATCGCTA
>JAYTHL010000546.1:0-2709 GCA_043732605.1 Rhizobacter sp.
GAGACAGGTCGTGCGCACCGTCAGCGCCAGCTCGCGGCCGAGCCGGCGTGCGACCGCGAGGCAGCGCGCTTCGTGCTCGGCGCTGAGACCGTAGCCGGACTTGATCTCGAGCGTCGTCACGCCCTCGGCCATCAGCGCGAGGGCGCGATCGCGTGCGGTGGCGAAGAGCGTCGCGTCGCTCGCGGCGCGCGTCGCCGCGACGGTCGAGCGGATGCCGCCGCCCGCGCGGGCGATGTCCTCGTAGGTGGCGCCTTCGAGACGCTGCTCGAACTCGTTCGCGCGCTGGCCGCCGTAGACGAGATGGGTGTGGCAGTCGACGAGGCCAGGCGTGACGAGGGCGCCGCCGAGGTCGATGTCGGCGTCGATCGCGAGCGTGTCGGGCCGATCGGCCTCGACGCCGGCCCACGCGATGGTGGCGCCGTCGACGACGATCGCGCCGCGTTCGATCAAGCCCCAGCCCGACGGGCCGGCGAGGGTGACGAGGCGCGCGTTGCGCCAGAGGGTCGTCGTCATGCGGCGGGCGCGCGGTCCGCGCTCAGCCACCATCCGGCGCCGTCGAAGGCGAGCGATTCCGGCGCGGACGGCCACCAGCGCAATGCGTTCGCGGGCATCGGCGCGTCGTCAGTCGACGGGGACGTGCGCACGGGGCCGGCGACGGTCGCATACAGGCCGCACTCGAGGGTCTGGGGTCGATACGTCTCGCCCGGGACGACGCATCGCATCGCGCCGTCCACGCCGCGCAGCATGAGGTTCAAGTCGCGCGTCGGCCCGTCGATCAGGCGCGAGCGGGTGTCGGCGTCGCCGGCGAAGGCGAGCGGCGCGCCGGAGGCGGTGCAGCGGTGCTCGACGGCATCGACCGAGAGCACGACGCCGGCGCCGTCGATCACCGCGAACCAGCGCGCGACGCCGGGGAACGCCGAGAACGGCCCGTCGGCGACGACGTCGGCGACGCTCACCCGCACGCGCCACGCCTCGCCCGCGGGCTGCGCCAGCAGCTCGCGCGTCGAGCCGCCACCGTTGCGCCACGGCTGGGGCGTCACGTCGTCGCTGTGAACTGTCGAGCTGGGATGCACTGCGGTCGTTATACCAACCCCGCGCTCTCCGGGCTGTGACCGAACGCATCGCGAGGCCCTAAAGTCGAGTCCGATTCGCCGTTGCCGGAGCCCGCCATGTCCGATCTTTCGACTCCGCCCGCCACCGTCGGGCCGCGACCGGTGCGTTCGCCGCGTGGCACCGCGATCGCCTGCCGAAACTGGCTGATCGAGGCCGCCTACCGGATGATCCAGAACAACCTCGACCCCGAGGTCGCCGAGAACCCCGACGCGCTCGTCGTCTACGGCGGCATCGGCAAGGCGGCGCGCGACTGGCCGAGCTTCGAGGCGATCCTGAAGGCGCTGCGCGCGCTCGGCGAGGACGAGACGCTGCTCGTGCAGTCCGGCAAGCCGGTCGGCGTGTTCCGCACGACGGTCGACTCGCCGCGCGTCCTGATCGCCAACTCGAATCTCGTTCCCAAATGGGCGACATGGGAGCACTTCCACGAGCTCGATCGCAAGGGCCTGATGATGTACGGCCAGATGACGGCCGGCTCGTGGATCTACATCGGCAGCCAGGGCATCGTGCAAGGCACCTACGAGACCTTCGTCGAGGCCGGCCGGCAGCATTTCGGCGGCAGCCTCGCGGGGCGCTGGATCCTCACCGCGGGCCTCGGCGGCATGGGCGGCGCGCAGCCGCTCGCCGCGACCTTCGCCGGCGCGTCGTCGCTGACGATCGAGTGCCAGCAGTCGCGCATCGACTTTCGTCTGCGCTCGCGCTACCTCGACGAGCAGGCGAGCGATCTCGACGACGCGCTCGCGCGCATGGCGGCGCACACGCAGGCCGGGCGCGCCGTTTCGGTCGGCCTGCTCGGCAATGCCGCCGAGCTCGTGCCCGAGCTCCTGCGGCGCGCGCAGGCGGGCGGACCGCGGCCCGACCTCGTCACCGACCAGACCTCGGCGCACGACCTCGTCCACGGCTACCTGCCCGCGGGCTGGAGCGTCGCGCAATGGCGCGAGGCGCAGGCCGATCCGTCGCGCCACGCCGCGTTGCGCGACGCGGCGGCGAAGAGCTGCGCGGCGCACGTCCGGGCGATGGTCGACTTCCAGGCGCTCGGCATCCCGGTCGTCGACTACGGCAACAACATCCGCCAGGTCGCGTTCGACGAAGGCGTCGCCGACGCGTTCGCCTTTCCGGGCTTCGTGCCGGCCTACATCCGGCCGCTCTTCTGCCGCGGCAAGGGGCCGTTCCGCTGGGTCGCGCTCTCGGGCGATCCCGACGACATCCGAAAGACCGACGCGAAGATGAAGGAGCTCTTCCCCGACGACGCCGGCCTGCACCGCTGGCTCGACATGGCGGCCGAGCGCATCGCCTTCCAGGGCCTGCCGGCGCGCATCTGCTGGATCGGCCTCGGCGAGCGCGACCGCGCCGGCCTCGCCTTCAACGCGATGGTGAAGTCGGGCGAGCTCAAGGCGCCGATCGTCATCGGCCGCGACCACCTCGACGCCGGCTCGGTCGCCTCTCCGAACCGCGAGACCGAGTCGATGCTGGACGGCAGCGACGCCGTCTCCGACTGGCCGATGCTCAACGCGTTGCTCAACACCGCCGGCGGCGCGACCTGGGTGTCGCTGCACCACGGCGGCGGCGTCGGCATGGGCTACTCGCAGCACGCCGGCG
>JAYTHL010000547.1:0-2704 GCA_043732605.1 Rhizobacter sp.
GCGACGGCGCGCCGGTCGAGCATCTTCGAGCCCGAGCCGCGCACGATCTCGGTGTCGACGACGCGGCCTTCGGCATCGACGGTGATGATCATCGTCAGCTCGCCGTACAGCTTCTTGCCCTGGTTCTCTGGGAAGTTGCGCGTGCCGCGGTCTTCGATCTTCCTGCGCAGCGCGTCGTAGTAGAGCGCGTACACCTCCTCACGCGTCGCGGGGCTGATGTAGCGTTTCTTCGGCCGCGCGTTCTCGTCGTTGATGCGCTTTTCGATCTCGGCCAGCATCTCGACGAGCTGGCGGCGGTGATCTTCCTGCTCGCGTTCCGCGGGCGTGCCCTGGTCGCGCAGCGGATCGCTCGGCGGCAGCAGCGCGAGCTCGCGGCGCAGCTGCGTGAGGAGCTGCTGCTGCACCTGCTGCAGTTGCTCGATCTGCTTCTTCGTCTCCTCGTTCGAGTCGCCGAGCTCGGTCAACGCCGACGGCGGCAGCGGCGATGTCGCGCGACCGGCCGCTGCTTCGCCGCCCCCGGCCAGGCTTGCCTGCGCGATCGCCTGCGCCTTCTCGGGCGCTTCGCCCGAGCGCGAATTGACGAGGATGACCTCGAGCGGCGAGTCCTCGAAGATGCGGTTGAAGCCTTGCGGATCGACGAAGCGCACGCCGAGCAGCGCGCCGTGGAACGCGATCGACGCCGCCAGCGCCACCTGAAGCGTCGAGAACCGTTTGGGAAAGGCGAATCTCACGCGGGTGACGTGGCGATCGGGTCGGCCTCCATGCCGGCCGCGCTGCCCGAGACATCGACGGCGATCGCGATCGGACCGGCCGCGGCGTCGGCGTCGGCGTCGTCGTCTTCGGACGCCGCGACTGCTGCGCCCGCACCGGCACTGCTCGTCTCGGCGGCGAGACGCGCGAGCACCGAGGCCGCGACGTCGAGCGTCAGCAGGTCGACGTCGCCGAGCTTGACGCGCACGCCGCTGCCGCGCGCGAGCTGCTCGGCGCCGATGGCGCGGAACACGAGCGGCAGCGTGTCGGCGCGCACGAGGCCGTCCTTCATCACCGTCGCGTCGAGCTCGTGCACGCCGTGCTGGGCGAGGTATTGGAGCGACCAGTAGCGCTCGATCGAGCCCTGGAACGCGTTGTAGGCCGCGTACGACGCGTCGAAGTCGGCGATCGTCGCGAGCAACTGCACGTCCTTCGGCTTGAACGGAGCGACCAGGCCGGCGGTGCGACCGTGGCGAACGCAGGCGACGATCTGCCACTGGTTGACGAGGTCGACATATCGGCGCAGCGGCGAGGTCGACCACGCGTACTGCGCGACGCCCATGCCGGCGTGCGCCAGCGGCTGCGTGCTCATGCGCACCTTCACGCCGGGCGCGAGGCTGGCCTGGCTGCGATAGATACCGGGCACGCCGCAACTCGCGAGCCAGCCGCCCCAGGTGCTGTTGGCGAGGATCATCGCCTCGGCGACGATCAGGTCGAGCGGCGAGCCGCGCCGGCGCGTCGTGATCTCGACGCGCTCGTCGCCGACGATGGCGGCGTCGCCATCCTTCTCGAGACGGAAGTTGTAGTCGGGCCGGTTGAAGTTCTCCGGCTTGCCCCGCACGACTTCGCGTGCTGCCTTCAAGTGCTTCGCCAGGCCGTGGAGGAACGTGAGCTCGGCGCCGAACGACACCGTCGCCGGCAGCCCGGCGGCGAGCGTCTCCTCGTTGACGACATCGTCGAGCCGGTCGTGGCGCAGGTTGGCGGCGATGCGAACGCGCTCGATCTTCGTCTCGCTCGCGAGCGTTGCCAGCGTCGCCTCGTCGAGCGTCACGTAGAGCGAGACGACCGGCGCCTCGCGGCCCTCGGCGAGCGTGTACGCGGCGACGACGGCGTCGGGCAGCATCGTCAGCTTGTGGCCGGGGATGTAGACGGTCGAGAGCCGATCGCGCGCGATCTTCGCGACGGCCGAGTCGGGCGCGACTGCGAGCGCCGGCGCCGCGATGTGGATGCCGACGATCACCTGTCCGCTGCCGAGCCCCTGCACCGAGAGCGCGTCGTCGATCTCGGTCGTCGACGAGTCGTCGATCGAGAACGCCTGCGCCGGCGCGAGCGCGAGCTCTTCCTTGACCTGCGGCACGGCGACGTCGTCGAAGCCCGTGCCTTTCGGGAACTCCTCGAACAGGAAGCGGCGCCAGTGGAACTGGTACGGCGAATCGATCGCGCCGGCCGACTTCAGCAGGTCGAGCGGTGCACGGCCGGTGTGCCGCGTCGCCTCGACGACGGCCTTGTACTCGGGCGCGTTCTTGTCGGGCTTGAAGAGGATGCGGTAGATCTGCTCGCGCACGGCCGGCGGGCAGGTGCCGGCGGACAACTCAGCCGCCCAGGCATCGACCTGGGCCGCGATCAGGCGCTTCCTCTCGATGCCGAGCAGGGCGGCCTTGACGATCTCCTCGGGCGCCTTGCGAAAGCGTCCCTTGCCGAGGCGGCGGAAGTAGTGCGGCGCGGCGAACAGGCGCAGCAGCGCGGCGGCTTCCTGCGCCGTCGACGTCGTCGCGCCGAAGTAGTCGCGCGCGAGATCGGCGAAGCCGAACTCGGCCTCGGGCGCGAACTCCCAGGCGAGGTCGAGGTCGATGTCGGCGGCGATCGTCTCGGCCGCGGCGAGCAGCGCGTCGGGCTCGGGCTGGGCGAAGCGGACGAGCACGTTGGCGGCCTTGACCTTCACGCGCTTGCCGGA
>JAYTHL010000548.1:0-9010 GCA_043732605.1 Rhizobacter sp.
CCGCGTCATCCTCGAGGCGCAGCCGGGCCTGCTGACGACCGCCGAGTCGCTCGGCAAGCTCAACCTGAAGACGAGCTCGGGCGAGCCGACGCCGCTCGATGCGATCGCCAGGATCAGCGAGCGGCAGGCGCCGCTGCAGATCACGCACGTCGCGCAGTACCCGGCATCGACAATCGGCTTCGACACCGCGCCCGGCGTCTCGCTCGGCGCTGCGGTCGATGCCATCCGCGACGCGGCCAAGGCGGTCGCGTTGCCGACCTCGGTGCATCTCACCTTCCTCGGCGCGTCGGGCGCGTACGAGCGGTCGCTCTCGAACCAGCTCTGGCTGATCCTGGCGGCGGTGGTCTGCGTCTACATCGTGCTGGGCGTGCTCTACGAGAGCTACGTGCATCCACTCACGATCTTGTCGACGCTGCCCTCGGCGGGCGTCGGCGCACTGCTGGCGCTGCTCGTCACGGGCAACGATCTCGGCGTGATCGGGATCATCGGCATCATTCTCCTGATCGGCATCGTCAAGAAGAACGCGATCATGATGATCGACTTCGCGATCGAAGCCGAGCGGGTCGAGAAGAAGCGGCCGCGCGAGGCGATCCACCAGGCCGCGCTGCTGCGCTTCCGGCCGATCCTGATGACGACGCTCGCCGCGCTCTTCGCCGCCTTGCCGCTGATGCTCGGCTGGGGCGAAGGCCATGAGCTGCGCCGGCCGCTCGGCCTGGCGATCTTCGGCGGCCTGATCGTGAGCCAGATGCTCACGCTCTTCACGACGCCGGTGATCTATCTCGCGTTCGACAAGCTCGCGCGTCGGATCAGCGGCAAGAAGGAAGGCGACGCTGACAGCGGCGAGCGCGACGCACCGAGCGCATCCCGCGCGCTCGTGCCCGCCGTGCCGCACGACCTCGTGCCGGTGCCCGGCACCTTGAAGCAGGTCGAGCCGTGAACCTGTCGCAGCCCTTCGTGCGCCGCCCGATCGGCACCGTGCTGCTGACGCTCGGCGTCGCGCTCGCCGGCATCGGCAGCTTCTTCGTGCTGCCGGTCTCGCCGCTGCCGCAGGTCGACTTCCCGACGATCTCGGTGAGCGCCTCGCTGCCAGGCGCGAGCCCCGACACGATGGCGACGAGCGTGGCGACGCCGCTCGAGCGGCACCTCGGCTCGATCTCCGGCGTCACCGAGATGACGTCGTCGAGCCAGGTCGGCCAGGCGCGCATCAACCTGCAGTTCGAGCTCTCGCGCAACATCGACGGCGCGGCGCGCGAGGTGCAGGCCGCGATCAACGCTTCGCGCGTCGACCTGCCGGCGACGCTGCGCTCGAACCCGACCTACAGGAAGGCCAATCCGTCGGACGCGCCTGTCATCATCCTCGCGCTGACGTCGCAGACGCTGACGCCTGGCCAGATCTACGACACGGTCTCGAACATCGTCAGCCAGCGCGTCGCCCAGGTCGACGGCGTCGGCGATGTCGAGCTCGGCGGCAGCACGCTGCCGGCGGTGCGCGTCGAGCTGCTGCCGTTCGCGCTCAACAAGTACGGCATCAGCGGCGAGGACGTGCGCGCCGCGATCCAGGCGAGCAATGCCAACCGGCCCAAGGGCGCGATCGAGGGCGACGGCCGGCGCCTGCAGATCTACACCCAGACGCCGGCACGGCGCGCGAGCGACTACGCGCCAATGGTCGTCGCCTGGCGCAACGGCGCCGCGGTGCGCCTCTCGGACGTCGCCGACGTGCGCGACGGAGTCGAGAACACGAGGACGCTCGGCCTCTTCAACGGCAAGCCGGCGGTGATCGTGCTGATCACGCGCCAGCCGGGCGCCAACGTGATCAAGACCGTCGATGGCGTGCGTGCGCTGCTGCCCGAGCTGCGCGCCCAGCTGCCGCCCGAGATCGAGCTCGACGTCGCCTCCGACAGCACCAACTCCATCCGCGCCTCGCTGCGCGAGATCGAGTTCACGCTGCTGATCTCGATCGCGCTCGTCGTGCTGGTCGTGAGCGTCTTCCTGCGCAGCTGGCGCGCGACCGTGATCCCGGCGGTCGCGACCGTCGTCTCGCTGCTCGGCACCTTCGGCGTGATGGCGCTGCTCGGCTTCTCGCTCAACAACCTGAGCCTGATGGCGCTGACGGTCGCGACCGGCTTCGTCGTCGACGACGCGATCGTCGTCCTCGAGAACACGGCGCGCCACATCGAGGCCGGCATGGACCGGATGAAGGCCGCGCTGCTCGGCGCGCAGGAGGTCGGCTTCACCGTGCTCTCGATCAGCGTCTCGCTGGTCGCGGTGTTCATCCCGCTGCTCTTCATGCAGGGCCAGGTCGGGCGGCTGTTCCGCGAGTTCGCGATCACGCTGTCGGCGGCGGTGATGATCTCGCTCGTCATCTCGCTGACGACGACGCCGATGATGTGCGCCTGGCTGCTCGAGCCCGGTGGCGCGACGAACGCGAAGCGTCCCGGCCGGCTCGCGCGCTGGGCCGAGGCCGGCTTCGCGAAGATCCTCTCCTGGTACGAGGCGAGCCTCGACTGGGCGCTGGCGAGCCTGTGGCTCGTGCTCTTCATCCTGGTCGCGGTGATCGGCCTCAACGTCTATCTCTTCAGCGCCGCGCCGAAGGGCTTCTTCCCGCAGCAGGACACCGGCCAGCTGCAAGGCGGGCTGCGCGCCGACCAGAGCATCTCGTCGCTGGTGATGGGCGACAAGCTGCGCCAGGTCGTCGACATCGTCCGGCGCGATCCGGCGGTCGCGACGGTCGTCGGATTCACCGGCGGCAGCCGTGCCGGCGGCGGCTTCATGTTCGTCAACCTCAAGCCGGTGGGCGAGCGCAGCGAGAGCGGCCAGGCCGTGATCTCGCGTCTGCGCCTGCAGCTCGCGCAGGTGACCGGCCTGCAGATCTTCCTCAACACCGTGCAGGACGTGCGCGCGGGCGGCCGGCAGAGCAATTCAACGTACCAGTACACGCTGAAAAGCGACAGCCTGGCCGACTTGCGCAAGTGGGCGACGCGGTTGGCCGACGAGATGAAGCAGGAGCCGGTCATGACCGACGTCGACACCGACCAGCAGGACAACGGCGTCGAGACCGTCGTCGAGGTCGACCGCGACAGCGCCTCGCGCCTCGGCCTCACGGCCGCAGGCATCGATTCCTCGCTCTACAACGCCTTCGGGCAACGCCAGGTGGCCACCATCTACGACGAGCTGAACCAGTACCACGTGATCATGGAATGGGCGCCGCGCTATGCACAGGGACCGAACGCGCTGTCCGACATCCATGTCCCTGGCACGGCGACGCGCACCGGCGCGACCGCCGCCGCCGCGTCCTCTTCGGCCGCCGCCGTCCCGGCCAACCCGGGCTCGCGCGACTCGTCGACGGGCAACGCCCTCAGCAACACGGCGACGTCGCTCGTCCCGCTCACCGCGGTCGCGAAGTTCTTCGAGCGCTCGACGCCGACCGCGATCAACCACCAGGACACCGAGCTCGCGACCACGATCTCGTTCAACCTCGCCGAAGGCAAGACGCTCGACGACGCATCGCGCGCGATCAAGGACGGCGAAGCCAACATCGGCATGCCGACCAACGTGCGCGGCTCGTTCCAGGGCACGGCGCTGGCGGCACAGCAGTCGCAGGGCCAGCAGGCGATGCTCATCACCGCAGCGATCGTCGTGATCTACATCGTGCTGGGCATGCTCTACGAGAGCCTGGTCCATCCGGTGACGGTCTTGTCGACGCTGCCGTCGGCGGGCGTCGGCGCGGTGCTCGCGCTGCTCATGTTCCGCATGGACCTCTCGATCATCGCCCTCATCGGCGTGTTCCTGCTGATCGGCATCGTCAAGAAGAACGCGATCCTGATCATCGACTTCGCGCTCGAGGCCGAGCGCATGCGCGGTCTCGCTGCGGTGCAGGCGGTCCGCGAAGCATGCCTCCTGCGGTTCCGGCCGATCCTGATGACGACGCTCGCCGCCGCGCTCGGCGCATTGCCGCTCGCGATCGGCTTCGGCGAAGGCGCGGAGCTGCGCCGGCCGCTCGGCGTTGCGATCATCGGCGGGCTGATCGCGAGCCAGGTGATGACGCTGCTGACGACGCCGGTGGTCTACGTGCTGCTCGACAAGCTGCGCCGGCGCCGCTCCAACGACGCGCCGATCGCGCCTGCGCGACCGGTCGCGGCGGAGGGCGCGGCATGAAGCGGGCGCGCCTCTCGCTGCTCGCGTTCGCAGCCGGCCTGGCGCTCGCCGGTTGCGCCGTCGGCCCGCCGTACCAGCGTCCCGACGCGCCGACCTCGCCGACCTACAAGGAAGCGCCCGTCGATGGCGGTGCGAGCTGGTTCCCCGCGGCACCGGCCGATGCGATCGATCGCGGCGACTGGTGGCGCCTGTTCGACGATCCTGAGCTGGGCCGCCTCGCGACACAAGTCGACAGCGCCAACCAGACCGTCGCCGCGGCCGTCGCGTCGTATCGACAGGCGCAGGCGGTGGTGCGCGAGGCACGGGCCTCGTACTTCCCGACGGCGTCGTTCTCGATCGGCGCGCAGCGCAGCGGCGGCAGCCGATCGGGCTCGACCTCGTCGTCGAGCAGCGGCACGGCCTTCGATGCTTCCGTCGGCGCCGACTGGGCGCCCGACTTCTGGGGACGCGTCAGCGGCACGGTCGCCGGCACGCGCGCGAGCGAGCAGGCGTCGGCCGCCGACCTCGCGTCGGCGCGCCTCTCGGCCCAGGGCGAGATGGCGATCGACTACTTCTCGCTGCGCGAGGCCGATTTCGAGGCCGATCTGCTGACGAAGACGATCGAAGGCTACGAGCGCGCGCTGCAGATCACCCAGAACCGCTACGCCGCCGGCATCGTGCCGAAGACCGACGTGCTGCAGGCCCAGACCCAGCTCGCGACGACGCGCTCGTCGCTCGCGACCGTGCGCGCCAATCGCGCGCGCTTCGAGCACGCGATCGCGGTGCTCGCGGGACAGGCGCCGGGCAACTTCTCGATCGCAGTCGCATCATGGAACGACGTCGTCCCCGCGATCCCGCTCGGCGTGCCGTCGGCGCTCCTGCAGCGTCGGCCCGACATCGCTTCGGCCGAGCGCCAGGTCGCGGCCGCGAACGCGCAGATCGGCGTCGAGCGCTCGGCCTACTTCCCGAGCCTCACGCTCAGCGCGTCGCTCGGCAACGCCGGCTCGCGCATCGGTGACCTGTTCCGGGTCTCGAACGCGCTTTGGACCGTCGGCGCCTCGGTCGCGCAGACGATCTTCGATGCCGGCGCGATCTCGGCGCGCGTCTCCGGCGCGGAAGCGTCACGCGACGCGGCCGCCGCGCGCTATCGCCAGACCGTGCTCGCGGCGTTCCAGGGCGTCGAGGACCAGCTCACCAACGCCCGCTCGCAGGCCGAGCAGGCAGTGCTGCTCAAGCAGGCATCCGACGCCGCCGACCAGACCGAGCAGCAGATCCTCAACCGCTACCGCGCCGGACAGGTCGGCTACACCGACGTCGTCACTGCTCAGGCCTCGGCCCTCCTGGCGCGGCGCGCGCTGGTGCAGGTCGCGGTGAGCCGGCAGGTCAGCGCGATCACGCTGATCCAGGCGCTCGGCGGCGGCTGGGACGCATCGGCGCCGGTCGAGCTGAAGGGCTCGGTGCGCAGCGACAACGCCCCGTGAGCGTGCTTGCCGCCGCCCGCGCTCCCTCTTGCGCGGGTGCCCCGCGTATCGAAACACCCTAGCCGTCCTCCGCCGACCCTCCCTCAGAATCCCCGCTCGATCGAAGAAGAGAAGAGCGAGCGTGACGCGATGGACAAGATCTGGCTGAAGCAATATCCCGCCGGCGTGCCGGCGGAGATTGACGTGAACCAGTACGCGTCGCTGGTCAGCCTGCTCGACGACAGCTTCCGCCGCTTCGCCGATCGTCTCGCCTTCAAGTTCATGGGCAAGTCGATCAGCTTTCGCCAGGTCGACCAGGCCTCGATGGCGTTCGCCGCGTGGCTGCAGTCGCAGGGGCTGGTCAAGGGCGACCGCGTCGCGGTGATGATGCCCAACGTGCCGCAGTACCCGGTCGCGGTCGCGGGCATCCTGCGCGCCGGCCTGGTGGTGGTCAACGTCAACCCGCTCTACACGCCGCGCGAGCTCGAGCACCAGCTGAAGGACTCGGGCGCCAAGGCGATCGTCATCCTCGAGAACTTCGCCGGCGTGCTGGCGCAGGTGATGGCGGCCGTGCCGACCAAGAAGGTCATCCTCGCGTCGATGGGCGACATGCTCGGCTTTCCGAAGTCGCTGATCGTCAACTACGTCGTGCGCAAGGTGAAGAAGATGGTGCCGGCGTTCGACCTGCCCGGCGCGGTCCGCTTCAACGACACGCTCTCCGAGGGCCGCGGCAAGACCTTCCGGCCGGCCACCGTCGGCCCCGACGACATCGCCGTGCTCCAGTACACCGGCGGCACGACCGGCGTGAGCAAGGGCGCGGTGCTGCTGCACAGGAACCTCGTCGCCAACATCCTGCAGGCCGAGGCCTGGTATCAGCCGGCGCTGAAGAAGGTGCCGCAGGGCGAGCAGATCGTCACGATCTGCGCCTTGCCGATCTATCACATCTTCGGCTTCAACACGAACGTGATGCTCTCGATGCGCATGGGCGGCGCCAACATCCTGATCCCGAATCCGCGCGACCTGCCGGGCGTGTTCAAGGAGCTGCAGGGCGAGAAGTTCCACAGCTTCCCGGACGTCAACACGCTCTTCAACGCGATGGCCAACCACCCCGACTTCTCGAGCGTCGACTGGTCGAGCCTGGTGATCTCGGTCGGCGGTGGCATGGCGGTGCATAGCGCCACCGCCAAGCTCTGGCTCGAGAAGACGGGTTGTCCGATCGTCGAGGGCTACGGCCTGTCGGAGACCTCGCCTTCGGCGACCTGCAATCCGGTCGACAGCACCGCCTACAGCGGCAACATCGGCCTGCCGATGTCCAACACCGAGCTGAAGCTGCTCGACGACGAGGGCAACGAGGTGCCGATGGGCACGCCGGGCGAGATCGCGATCAAGGGCCCGCAGGTGATGGCCGGCTACTGGCAGCGACCCGACGAGACCGAGAAGGTGATGACCGCCGACGGGTTCTTCCGCAGCGGCGACATCGGCACTGTCGACGAGCGCGGCTATTTCAAGATCGTCGACCGCAAAAAGGACATGATCCTGGTGAGCGGCTTCAACGTCTATCCGAACGAGGTCGAGGACGTCGTCACGCAGATGCCCGGCATCCTCGAGTGCGCGGCGATCGGCATCCCCGACGCGAAGGCCGGCGAGGCTGTCAAGGTGGTCATCGTGCGCAAGGACCCGGCCGTCACCGAGGCCGCGGTGCGCGCATATTGCGAGGCCAACCTCACCGGCTACAAGCGGCCGAAGATCGTCGAATTCAGGAACGACCTGCCGAAGAGCCCCGTCGGCAAGATCCTGAGGCGTGAACTGCGCGACAAACCCTAG
This sequence comes from Rhizobacter sp., assembly GCA_043732605.1. Lineage (GTDB taxonomy): Bacteria > Pseudomonadota > Gammaproteobacteria > Burkholderiales > Burkholderiaceae_C > Schlegelella_A. Next base: position 7,419 of record JAYTHL010000548.1, read on the forward strand.
CGTTGCACAGCCGGAAGGTGGCCTCGCGCCACCGCATGCTGATACATTTCGCGGATTGTCGAAGACTCGCGCCAGCGACAGCGAGCATGACGAACATGGGAATGGACATCGACTGGTGATCTGGGTCAAGACCGACGCGGGCCGCGTCGAGATGCAGACGAGGGCGCTGGTCAAGGAGCGGGCCCGGCGCAATCTGCTGCTTCTCATCGACGGCGCGAAATCCGAGGAGATGCTGCTGGCCAACCTGGCCGGCATCAGCGCCGACGATTTCCAGGAGCTGAGAAAGCTCGACCTCATCGCTCCCGCCGCGGGCGCGGTCACCGTCAACGCGACGCGCGGCGCCAGCAGCGCGGACTCGTCCCGCCAGACCGTGCCGCTGCCGCTCGAGGCCAAGGCGCTCGACTACAGCGAGTTCACGGCCGCGCTCACGCAGATCATCTCGAGCCAGCTCGGCCTGCGCGGCTTCACGCTGACGCTCGCGGTCGACAAGGCCTCGACGATCGAGGAGTTGCGCGACGTGGCCCGGCGCGTGATCGACCAGATCCGCGACCGCAAGGGCGAGGCGGCAGCCGCCGAAGCGCGCAAGGCGCTTTACGGCGGTTGAGTCCCGCTCGCAGGCGCCGCGCGGTCGGCGCCCCCGAGGCGTCCTCGGTGTCGCGTGGCGGCTGCTCCGCGGCGTGCTGCTCGGCGTCGCCGCGCTCATCCTCTTCTTCGAGGAATGGGGCTGGCGCCCGCTCACGTCGCTGGCTGCATGGATCGCCCGCTGGCCGCCGCTCGCCGCGCTCGAGGCCGCGATCTGCCGGACCACGCCGCACGTCGCCCTCTTCCTCTTTCTCGTGCCGGCGATCCTGCTCGTGCCGGTCAAGCTCGGCGCCCTCTGGCTCCTCGGCAACGGTCACGCGACGATCGGCATCGCCCTCATCCTCGCGGCCAAGGTGGTCGGCACCGCGTTCGTCGGCCGCCTCTTCGTGCTGGTCGAACCGCAGCTCATGACGTACGCGTGGTTCGCGCGCGGCATCCGCTGGTGGGGCTTGACGCGCGATCGCGTCATGGCGGCCATGCGGCGATCCGCGTTCTGGCGGAGCGGCCGCGCCATGCGCCGTCTGGCTCGGCGCGGCTTCGACCGGCTCGCGGCCTGGTTCCACACGGGCCGTCGCTGAGCTCCGCCGTGCCGCGCATCTTCCTGCCCGAGCCCTTCGTCGCCGGTGCCGTCGTGGCCTTGCCGACCGCGGCCGCGCGCCACATCCAGGTGCTGCGCCTTCAGCCCGGCGAGACGATCGAGCTCTTCAACGGCGCCGACGGCTGCGACTGGCCGGCCGAGATCGTGCGCATCGGGCGCAATGCCGTCGACGTGCGTATCGGCACCGGTCGCGCGGTCGATCGCGAGCTCGCGTGCGCGGTGACGCTCGCGATCGGCGTTCCGGCCAACGACCGCATGGACGCGCTGGTCGAGAAGGCCGGCGAGTTGGGCGCGGCTGCGATCCAGCCGCTCGTCTGCGAGCGATCGGTGCTGCGCCTCTCCGCGGAACGCGCCGAGGCCAGGCAGCGCCACTGGAGCGCGGTCGCGGCGGCGGCGAGCGAGCAGTGCGGCC
>JAYTHL010000549.1:0-9002 GCA_043732605.1 Rhizobacter sp.
GCCATGTCGACACTCGAAGGAAGCCACACGCCGGGCCAGGGCGGCGCAGCGGTGCGCTACCGGGTCGACTACGAGACGACGGGCAACGTCGTCCACTACAAGGCGACGTTCTCGGGCGGCAGCACGGGGCCGCGCGAGTACGAGGGCCAGTTCGATTTCGATCCGTCGAAGGTCGACGCTGCCGCCGCTGTCGACGCGTTCATGCAGAACCACATCGCCAAATCCGATTTCGACGTCGCGCCCTGAGGCTCATCGCCAGCGCAAGGTCCAGATCAGATCCACCGAGTTGTCGCCGCCCGCCTGCGCGCGCAGGGTCAGCCGTCGCGCGATGCGGTAGATGAGCTGCCAGCTGCCGGTCGTCGCGGTCGTGCCGCGCTCGTAGCCGACGTACCAGCGCTTCGAGATCTGCTTGCCGACGCTGACGATCGTCTCCTTTGCCGTGCCGCTGTCCTGCTGGCGCACCGAGATCGCGTCGAGACCGATGGCCTGCGTGAGCCGGTCGGTGAGGCCCGGACCTTCGCCCGAGAGCAGCGCGAGCGCGGCGCTCTGCAGGAGAGCGGTGTCGTCGCGGCCCGCGCCTTCGCTGGCGCGGCCGAGAACGAGCCAGCTGAGCTTGTCGATGTCGCTCATGTCGGGCTCGGCGAAGAGACGGATGCGCGGATTGAGCGCGGTGCCGGCGACGACGACGCCGACGCGCACGTCGAGGTTCGGCCGCGTCGCCTCGATGTCGAGCCGCGGGTTCTCGATCGGGCCGACGAAGGTGAGCACGCCACGATCGATGGTCAGCTTCTGGCCGTAGGCCTGGTACGTACCGTCGGCGGTGCGCAGCGTGCCGTCGACGGTGAGCCGGCCGCCCGGCGAGGTGAGATGCAGGTCGCCGCGCAGGCCGGTGTCGATGCCGCGGCCCTTGATGCGCAGCTTCTCGCCCATGCCGACGCGCAGGTCGAGCGCGACCCGCCGCGTCGCCGGCGCGGCGATCGGCGCCGGTGCCGGCGGCGCGGCCGCCGCCGATGCCGCGGCGGCCGGTGACACCGGCGCGTTCGCGGGACGGCGGATCACCTCGACGTCGTTGCCGAGCGTCGGCGCGTCGGAGCGCGTGAAGTCGATCGAGCCTTCGTCGATCGCGAACGCGCCGTCGAGCGCGAGCGTCTTCGCATCGAGGCGCATCGACGCGTCGCCGCTCGCGACGATGCGCCGGTCGACCCGGCCGAGCAGCTCGAACTTGCGCGCCGCGAGCTTGAGCTGCGCGACCGGCGCGTCGTCGAAGCTCGCCTCGCCCTGCAGCGAGACCGTGCCGATGCCGGCGCGCGCCGTGAAGTGCTCGATCCGCGCCGTGTTGCCTTCGAGGGCGATCGCGAGATCGCCGTCGGTGACGTTGACGCCTTGCAGGAAATTGCGCACGCCGAGCTGCGATCCCTCGACGTGGCCGGTGTAGCGCGGCGCGTCGAAGCGCCCGCCGATCGAGGCACTCGCGTGCAGTGCGCCGGCGAGGCGCCAGCCCGCCGGCACCCACGTGCCCCACGTACCGAGATTGGCGACGCGCAGCTCGAACACGCCTTGCACCGGCGTCTGCGGCCCCGGCCAGGTCGTGTGCGCATCGGTGCGCGCTGTCACCGCGCCCGACGCGACGCCGAGCGTGCTGCCGGCCAACGCCGTCGTGAAGCTCCACTGGCCGTCGTTCGCGGCGACGCCGAAGCGCAGGTCGGTGAGGCCGAGGCCCTGCGTGCCGTACTCGTCGGTGACCGTGAGATCGCCGCGCGCGCGCTCGACGACGACGTCGACCGTGACCGTCGGCGCGCTGCGCACGTCGAGGTGCGCGCCGACGGCGAGGTCGCCGCCCCAGCCGAAGTCGGGCTGCAGCGCGCGGAGCAGAGGCGCGACCGTGATCGCGTCGACGACCGCATGCGCGTCGAGCGCTGCAGGCGCGCCGCGTTCGCCGGCGCGCCAGGCGACGCGGCTCCAGCGCAGCGTCGCACCGAGCGCCTCGGCACTGCCCGCCTCGAGCTCGGCGTGCGTCGGCCCGCCGGCCCAGGCGACGCTGCCCCGGATGTCCTTCGCGGCGACCCACGTGCGGCTCGGCGCCGCGAGGCTGCGCGCGACGAGCTCGCGGACCGTGCCCTTCCATCCCGCGGAGCGCTCGCCGCCGATGTCGACGAGGCCGCCCTCGGCACGCAGCACGAGCTCGCTGCGGCCGGTCGACGCGCGTGAGGGTGTCGATGCTGCGGACGATGCAAGCGGGGCGGCGGTCGCAGCGGACGCGGCAGCCGTGATCGCCAGCGGCCCGCCGCGCGCCGAGAGCGTGTCGATCCACTCCGGCGGCAGCGCCTGCGACTCGACGCGCACGTCGATGCCATGCGCGCGCGCCGTGCCCGTGAGTCGCGCGCGCGCGTTGTCGACGACGCGGCCCGCGACGGCGAGGCCGTCGACGTCGAGCGTCGCGTCGAGCGCGGCGTCGGCCGTGCTGCCGACCTTCCACCGCCCCTCGGCCCGGCGTACGGCGACCGTGTCGTAGCGCAGCTCCGTGCCGTGCAGCTCGCCTTCACTGCGCACGTCGGGCCAGCGTCCGTCGATGCGTCCGCTCGCCTTCAGCGCACCCGCGATCGGCGCCGTGCGCGAACCGGCCTTCGCGGTGGTCGGCGCGATCAGCCACGGCGAGAGTTGCGCGAGCTGCGGAGCATCGACGGCGAGCTGCCACTCGTCGCGACCGCCGCTCGCGGCGAGGCGCCCTTGCGCACGCACGCTGTTGCCGCCGGCGACGAGGTCGAGCGTCGGCTTCGCCGCGCCATCGCTGTTGACGAGACCCGCGTTGCCCGCGATCGCGACGCCCGCGACGAGGCTGTTGGCGATCGCGACATGCGCCTGGCCGCGCGTCGCCGCGAGCTGCGCGTAGACTTCGCCGGTCGAGGGCTGCAGCACGAGATCGAAGTCGGCCTTCGCGTCGAGCCGGTTGGTGCCGCGCGACCAGAGCGAGTCGGTCGCGCCCGGCCACCATGGGGCGGGATCGAAGTCGACGAGCGCGGCCTTGCCGATGGCGCGCCACGGCGCATCGACGGCAGTGCGCACGAGGCGTCCGGCGAGCGATGCCTTCGCCGTGCCGGCGCTCGCCTCAAGGCTGCGCACGTCGATCGCGCGCGACGCGACGCGCGCATCGAGGCGCACGTGTGCGAGCCGCGGCACGGCCTTCGGCAAGCGCTTGTCGACGAGCGCCCCGGCGACGTCGGCACGCAGCTCGACGACCGGCTCGCTGCCCGCGGCCGGCGTCGCGCCGAAGCCGGTGCCGGCGAGCGTCGCCTTGCCGTCGAGCGCGGTCTCGAGGGCGCGTGCGTCGAGCGCCGATGGCCGCACCTGGCGCAGATCGGCGGCGACGTTCCAGCCGTCGGGCGCGTACCGTCCGGTCGCGGTGATGCTGCCGCCGGCGAGCGTCGCCGAGCCGAGATCGGCGACGAGCGACTGCACGTCGAGCACGCGCGGATCGTCGGGCCGCGCACGCAGCTCGCCCTTGACGCTGCGCACCGGCAGGCGCCCTTCGTTCCAGCGGCCCGCGACGTCGTTCGTGAGCGCGATCGAGACGACGGCCGGTCGATCGCGACCGCTGCTCGTCGCCGTCGCTTCGCCGCTCAGCGACGTCATCGGCGCGGCGCTCGAGAAGGCCGAGAGGTCGAGCGCCTGCGTCGTCACGCGCACGTCGCCGAGCGGCCATGGCGCGAACGGATGGACGACGGCGCGACCGTCGAACGATTGCGCCGGCCGCGTCGCTGTCGGCGTGACGCGCGCCGACGCGACGACGGCGATCGCGTCGAGCGGCCCGGTCGCGACGGCGTTGGCCTGCCACGCCGGAGCGGCGTCGACCGCCGCCGCCGCCGCCGCGGCCTTCGCATCGATCGCGAACGGCGCGTCGGCCGAGACCGTCGCGCTGCCGGTCGCACGTGAGCCGTCGTGGCTCGCCGCGAGGTCGTCGAAGCGATGGAGCTTGCCGCCGTCGGCGCCGAGGTGGACGCGGGCGCGCAGCTGGCGCACCGTCGTCGCGCTCGCGTCGGCGCCGAAGCGCAGCTCGTCGACGTCGGCGGCGCGGATCTCGATCTCGATCGGCAGGCGCAAGGTCGCGGGCGGCGTCGTCGGCTCGCTCGTCGCCGGCGCTGTCTCCGTCGAGGGCAGCAGCACGACGCGATCGGCATGCAGCGTGTCGATCACGAGACGCAGCCAGCGGCCGTCGCCGCCGCGCGTCGCCGCGAGCGCGTGCCAGCGCGGCGCGTCGAGACGCAGCGTGCCGATCGTGCCGGGCAGGCCGATCTCGATGCGCTCGGCCGAGAAGTCGCCGACCAGCGAGCCCTTCTGCCCGACGATCGTGAGGCGCGGCACGAAGGTCGCGAGCCAGGCCGTGCCGCTCGTGCTCTGCACGGCCCACCAGACCGTCGCGACCGCCGCCAGCGCGAGCACGACGAGCAGCGCGAGCGTGGCGCCGAGTCCGATCCAGACGTGCTTCCTGGCCATCAGAAGTTCACGCCGACGCTGACGTGGATGCGCAGGCGCCGCTCGTTCTGGCCGTACGCGAGGTCGAGCTTGAGCGGGCCGACGGGGCTCTTGTAGTGCAGGCCGACGCCGTAGCCGAGGAAGGGATGCAGCTCGTTCCAGCGATCTGCCGCGTTGCCGGCGTCGACGAAGACTGCGCCGAGCAGCGCCGGCACGCGCTGGGTGATCGAGTGCTCGAGCTCGACGCTGCCGGTGAGCAGCACGCGCCCGCCGACGACGGCGCCGCCGACGCGCGGACCGAGCGTGCGGTAGTCGTAGCCGCGCACCGAGTCGTCGCCGCCCGCGCGAAACAGGACCGTGTCGGGCACGACGATGCGGTTGGTGACGAAGACCTGACCCGCCTCGACGCGCGCGTTCGCGTACCAGCCGCCGAACGGCTTGTAGGCGGTGAAGCGCGTGTAGGCGCGCACGAACGGGCCACGCTTCGCGGTCTCGCCGGTGACGCCGAAGAGCGTCTCCGTGCCCTTGCCGACGCCGACGCCGACCTGCGCCGACAAGGCCGTGCCGTCGGTCGGCACGAGGACGCTGTCGAGATCGCGGCGTAGCCAGTGGTAATTGGTCGAGACCGCCTCGGCGGAATCGACGAACGCGCTGCTCGTGATGCGCGCGTGCGCGATCTCGACGTCGTAGAGCCGGTCGAAGCGCGTCGTCTCCTGCGAGCGGCCGACGCGCGCCGACCAGCTGTCGCGCAGCTCGTCGGCCGAGCGCAGCCGCTCGACGCCGACGCCGACGAGGTCGCGCCACATGTTCTCGCGCGGATACGACGCGATCTCGGTGCCGATCTGCTTCAGGTCGGGGCCGAGCGTGAGCGTGCTGTGCGCGATCCACGGCTGGCCGAAGACACTGCGGTCGAAGTGCTCGACCGAGACGCGCGGGCCGGTGTTGGCGCTGTAGCCGACGCCGAAGGTCGCCTGGTGCCGGCTCAGCTCGGTGACCTTGACGTTGACCGGCGCGGAATCGGGCGATCCGCTCGCGTCGAGCTCGACCGATGCGCCTTCGAAGAGGCCGACCTTGACGAGTCGCTCCTGGTAGTCGAGCAGCACCTTCTCGCTGTAGATGTCGCCGGCGTAGAAGGTCGCCAGCCGCCGCACCGCGTCGCTGTCGTAGCGGTTCGTCCCCTCGATGCGGATCTGGCCGAGCCGGTACAGCGGCCCGGGCTCGACGACGACGTCGAGTGCTGCCGTGCCGGCGGTCGCATCGATGCCGGCGTGCGTCGATTTCCAGGACGCGGTCGGATAGCCGTCGGCGCGCAGGCCGGCGAGCGTCGCGTTCTTTGCGTTGCTCCAGGCTAGCTGGCGAAACGGCTGGCCGGCGCGCAGGGTCCAGTCGCGGCGCAGCTTGGTGAGCCGGTCCGGCGACGGGTCGTCGCGGGTCGGCGTGCGTTCGGCGAGCGTCACGGTCGAGTCGATCGCGACGCTCGCGACCCTGACGCGCGGCCCGGGCTCGACCGTCATGACGATGCGCGGCAGGCCGTTCGCGGCGACCGACTGCGCGACCTTCACGTCGGCCTCGAAGTAGCCCTCGGTCTCGAGCAGCGCCCGTGCCTGCGTCGTCGCCGCGGCCGCGAGGCGGCCGAGCTCGGGGCCGGAGATGCCCTCCGACTTCGGCGCCTTCTGGAAGCGCGCGAGGTCGAGGTAGTCGAGCAGCAAGGTGCGCAACGGTGCGGGCGCCGCGACTTCGAACTCGTAGAGCGCGACCTCGGGCTCGCGCGCGGCGGCGCCCGGTGCGGCGTCGTCGTGCGACAGGAACGGCAAGCTCGAGCAGCCGCCCAGGAGCGCCGCCATCACGAAGCCCGCCAGCGCCCGGGACGGCGCCGCGGCCGACTTCATTTCACGAGCAGTCGCATGGCTCCTTCGAGCCCCGGCAAGGTGAGCGGAAACATGCGTTGGTTCATCAGCTGCTGGATCACCGAGATGCTCTGCCGGTAGCCCCAGACGCCCTGCGGCTCGGGGTTGATCCAGGCGAACTTCGGGAACGCGTTGGTGAGTCGCTGCAACCACTCCGCACCCGGCTCCTCGTTGTTGTATTCGACGCTGCCGCCGGGCTGGAGAATCTCGTACGGGCTCATCGTCGCGTCGCCGACGAAGATCAGCTTGTAGTCCTTGTTGTACTTGCGGATGAGATCCCAGGTGCTGAACTTCTCGCTGTAGCGGCGCCGGTTGTTCTTCCACATGAAGTCGTAGACGCAGTTGTGGAAGTAATAGAACTCGAGGTGCTTGAACTCGGTCTTGGCCGCGCTGAACAGCTCCTCGACGCGGTGGATGTGCTCGTCCATCGTGCCGCCGACATCCATCAGCAGCAGCACCTTCACCTTGTTGTGGCGCTCGGGAACCATCTTGATGTCGAGCCAGCCGGCGTTCGACGCGGTCGCGCGGATGGTGTCGTCGAGATCGAGCTCTTCTTCCGAGCCTTCGCGGGCGAAGCGGCGCAGGCGCCGCAGGGCGACCTTGATGTTCCTCGTGCCGAGCTCGAGGTTGTCGTCGTAGTCCTTGAACTGGCGCTGGTCCCAGACCTTGACCGCGCTCTTGTTGCGGCCCTTGTCCTGGCCGATGCGGATGCCTTGCGGGTTGTAGCCGTAGGCGCCGAACGGGCTCGTGCCGCCGGTGCCGATCATCTTGTTGCCGCCCTCGTGGCGCTTCTTCTGCTCCTCGAAGCGCTTCTTGAGCGTCTCCATCAACTCGTCCCAGCCCATCTTCTCGATCGCCGCCTTCTCTTCCGGCGAGAGCTCGAGCTCGAGGCGCTTCTGCAGCCACTCGAGCGGAATCTCCTGGGTGAAGTCGGTGAGCATCTCGACGCCCTTGAAGTAGGCGGCGAAGGCGCGGTCGAACTTGTCGAACTGGGCCTCGTCCTTCACCAACGAGGCGCGCGCGAGGTAGTAGAAGCGATCGATCGTCGGACCTTCGTCCTCGTCGTCGATGACGCCGGCCTCGATCGCCTCGAGCAGCGTCAGGTACTCCTTCACCGAGACCTTGAGCTTGGCGGCGCGCAGCGTGAAGAAGAAGTCGATCAGCATGGTTCGAGAGGCGTGGGCGCCGGGCTCCGGCGCCGCGGCCAGACAGGATACCGGTTCGCCCGCGCCGCCGCGCATGGCCCGCAAAGCCGCGGGCTTTCAAAGAGAATGCCGCCATGGTGTCTCCGTTCCGGCTTCCCGATCCGCGCAGCGACCCGCGTGCGTTCCTGCGCGCGCTGTTCGACGCCGCCGTCGCGCAGGCCGTGCCGGGTCCGGCGCTGGCCGCCTTCCTGCCGTCGCCGCCGCGTGGCCGCACGCTGGTGCTCGGCGCCGGCAAGGCCGGCGGCGCGATGGCCGCAGCGCTCGAGGCGCTCTGGCCGCGCGAGGCGCCGATGAGCGGGCTCGTCGTCACGCGCTACGACTACGTGCCGCCGGAGTTCATCGCCGCACGCGCGCGCGGGCAGACGCGGATCGAGGTCGTCGAGGCCGCGCATCCGGTGCCGGACGAAGCCGGCCGGCGCGCCGCCGCACGCATCCTCGAGCTCGCGCACGGCCTCACCGAGGACGACCTCGTGATCTGCCTGATGTCGGGCGGCGCGTCGTCGCTGCTCGCGTTGCCCGCCGCTGGCGTGACCTTTGCGGAGAAGCAGGCCATCAACAGCGCGCTGCTGAAGAGCGGCGCCGCGATCGACGAGATGAACTGCGCGAGGAAGCACCTGTCCGCGATCAAGGGCGGACGGCTTGCCGCCGCATGCGCTCCGGCGCGCCTCGTCACGCTCGTCGTCAGCGACGTGCCGGGCGATTCGCCGTCGGTGATCGGCAGCGGCCCGACCGTGCCTGATCCGACGACCTGCGCCGATGCCCTCGCCGTCCTGAAGCGCTACGCCATCGACGTGCCGCCTGCCATCCGCGCCGGCCTCGAGAGCGGCGCCCTCGAGACGCCCAAGCCGGGCGATGCCGCGTTCGCGCGCAACGAGGTCCATCTCGTCGCGACGCCGCAGCAGTCGCTCGACGCCGCTGCCGCGCTGGCGCGCTCGGCCGGCATCGTGGCGCACGTGCTCGGCGACGAGATCGAGGGCGAGTCGCGCGAGGTCGGCAAGGTGCACGCCGCGCTCGCGCGCCAGATCGCGCGCCGCGGCCAGCCGTTCGCGGCGCCGTGCGTGATCCTTTCCGGCGGCGAGACGACGGTGACTGTCAAGCAGAAGGGCGGACGCGGCGGCCGCGCGACCGAGTTCCTGCTCGGCTGTGCGATCGCGCTGCAGGAAGCGCCCGACATCTGGGTGCTCGCCGCCGACACCGACGGCATCGACGGTGTCGAGACCAACGCCGGTGCCGTCGTCGCGCCCGACACGCTGGCGCGGGCACGCGCCCTGTCGGTCGGCGCGCGCGATCACCTCGATCGCAACGACGCCTTCACGTTCTTCGAGGCGCTCGGCGACCTGGTCGTGACCGGGCCGACGTTCACCAACGTCAACGACTTCCGGGCGATCCTGGTCCTGTGAAGCGCGCGCCGCGCGGCGCG
>JAYTHL010000550.1:0-8961 GCA_043732605.1 Rhizobacter sp.
GAAGTCGGGGCCCGCGCTCGGGATCGCTGCCTTCGTGCCGCTCATGCCGCCGCTCCGTCGAGGTAGTTCGCCCAGGCCTTGAACTGGTTCCTCATCACCGCCTCAGACGTGCCGTGGTTCGAATAGGTGACGCCGTTCTCCTCGCGGTCGTCGCCGAAATAGCGGTGGAAGCTCACCCAGTCGCCGCCCTTCGACTGCAGGCCCCACTGGCCCTTGGACCAGTTCTCGAGGTCGTCGGCGTTGATCATCGTCGCCGGCGAGTTGACGAGGTTGTAGTACCAGAGACTGCGCCGGTAGATCGCCTCGGGCGCGCCCTTGAGGCGGAAGTGCCAGATCTCCGACATCGTCTTGTCGGCCGCCACCGGCCGCAGGCAGCGCAGCTGCTGCAGCGGCGACTGCACCGAGAGATAGGGATACACGAGCACGTGGTGGATGCTGCGCGAGAGGTACTCCTCGCACTTGTCCTCGCCGTAGGCGTCCTTCAGCAGCGCCTCGTACTCGAGTGTGTCGGGATCGCGCGGTCGCAGGCCCATGTAGGCCTTGAGGATGCCGTGGCCGTGCGGGAAGTTGATCGTCTGCACGGCGTCCCACTGCTCGAAGCTCGACGCGAAGGTCGAAAGGTAGTGGTAGTAGAGCGGCGCCGACCCGCTCTCGGCCTTGAGGCGCTTCTCGACGCGGCCGGCGGAGATACCGGTCGACTGGTGCGTGACCGAAGGATGGAGCGCGTCGAGCTGGTTCTCCATGAAGAACTTCCAGTTCGAGTGCTGCATCACGCGATGACAGTACGGCACGACCTCGACCTCGCCGACCGGCGAGCGGTCGCACATGTCGTCGAAGGCGATCTTCGCCTCGCCGAGAAAGTCGTCGAGCGACGGGCCGTCGTCGACCAGGCTCGCAAAGACGAAGCCGCGGTAGCTCGCGACGCGGGCCGCGCGCTTCATGCCGCAGTCGGGGTTGTCCTTCGTCATGCGCGTGCCCTCGTAGCCCTTCGCCAAAGGGATCGCGCGCACGCTGCCGTCGAGATGGAAGCTCCACGCGTGGTACGAGCAGACGAAGGCGCTGCCGGTATTGCCCTTCAGGTTGCCGACGATCTGCACGCCGCGGTGCGGACAGCGGTTGTAGAGCACCTGCACGCTCTTGTCGGGCTGGCGGATCATGATCATCGGCTGGCGCCCGATCGTCACCGCGTAGTAGTCGCCCGACTGCGGAACTTGCGACTCGTGGCCGCAGTAGACCCAGATGCGCTCCCAGATCTTCTCCATCTCGAGGTCGAAGATCTCGGGGTCGGTGTAGACGGTCTTGTGAACGCGGTCGGGCTCGACCAGGGCGTTGACATCCATGACGGAAAACCTCGCGAAGTGATGGGCCGGCCAGCGCCGGCGTCGTGGCTCAAAGTCTAGGCGTTGACGGGCGACGAGGGGAGCCCGCCCGTAGACTTCGCCGGATGACGTCCAGCATGCTCTACCGCGACTTCGCCACCGGCGCCGAGATCGACGCCCAGTACAACGCCGGGGCGGCCGTCGCGAACGCGGGCGCGTACCTGCGCGGCTACGCCGATCGCAGTCGCGACGCGCGTGCCCGGCTGCGCTGCGAGCTCGACATCGCCTACGGCCCGACGCGCGACGAGTCGCTCGACGTCTTCCCGGCCGACCGGCCCGGCGCACCGGTCTTCGTCTTCATCCACGGTGGCTATTGGCGCGCGTTCTCGTCGAAGGATTTCAGCTGCGTCGCGACGGGCCTGCAGGCCTCGGGCATCACGACGGTCGTCGTCAACTACGCGCTCTGCCCGAAGGTTGCGATCGACGAGATCACGCGCCAATGCCGCGCCGCGGTCGCGTGGACGCTGCGGCACATCGCCGCGCACGGCGGCGACCCGCAGCGCGTGGCCGTCGGCGGTCATTCGGCGGGAGGACATCTCGCCGCGATGTGCCTCGAGACGCGCTGGGACGACGACTACGGGCTGGCCCGCGATCCGATCGCGGCAGCGGTGCTGGTGAGCGGCCTCTACGACCTCGCGCCGCTGCGGCACAGCTATCTGCAGCCGTCGCTTCGCCTCGACGACGGCATGATCGAGCGCAACTCGCCGCTGTTCGCGATCCGGCCGTGCGCCACTCCGTTGCTCGTCACCTGGGGCGGCGACGAGAGCGCCGAATTCGCGCGCCAGTCGACCAGCTTCCACGACGCGTGGCTCGCTGCCGGCAACGCGTCCGAGCTGCTGCCGCAGTCAGGTGCCAACCACTTCAGCGCGACCGACGGCTTCGAGGACGCGTCGAGCGCGACCTGCCGCTGGCTCGTCGACAAGCTCGCGGCGACGTGCTGACGCGCCGCGTCGAGCGTCGGCCGATCAGGTCTTGGAGGCGGATTTCCGGTCGGCCTTCTTCGCGGCCTCGACGTTCTCGGCCTTCTTCGCCTTCTTGTCGGCGCTCGACACCTTCTTGCCGCTGGTCACCTTCTCGACCTTGGGCTCTTTCGCGGCCTTCGGTGCCTTGGGAGCCTTCGGCGCCTTGGGCTCCTTGACCACGCGCACGGCCTTGGCCTTGGGCAGCTTGGCCTGCGCCGCGCGCGCGGCACGGGCTTCCTTCAGCTCGCGGCGCTCGTCCATGAGCGCCTGAACGGCCGGCGACGGCGGCGTCGCCGAGGTTGCGCTGCGGGCGTGGCTGACCATTGCCAGGTGGAGTCGGACGCCGTTCTTCTGCAGTTGACGGGACAGGGTGGCGGTGCGGATCGGCATGGCAATCTTCCAGGGGTGAGGGCGCGCGGCGACGGCTGCGGAGCGGCGAATGATAGGCGCGAAGGTCACATCGCCTTGAACAAGTGCACGTAGGCCCGGCTGACCGGCAGCTCGGCGGCGTAGCCGCGCATGCGCACGAAGAGCCGGCTGCTCTCGTCGCGCCGCGTGCCGGCGAGGTGGTCGAGATTGACGATGGTCGAGCGGTGCACCTGCGCGAATCGCTCCGGGTCGAGCGCCTCGGCGAGCTCGCCGATGGTCGTGCGGATCAGGTATTCGCCGCTCGCCGTGCGCACGCATGTGTACTTGTCGTCGGCGTGGAAGAAGAGGACGTCGGCGACGTCGATCTGATGCGTGAGCTCGCCCTGGCTCGCGCGCACGTAGCGCAGCCGCGCCGGTGCGGTCGGTGGCGCTGCACGCAGCTGCTGCAGGACGACGGCGAGGCGATCGTCCGCCGTCGCCGTCGCCGTCGCCGACTCTGCAAGCGCGCGCTGCAATCGCTCGACCGTGCTTGCGAGGCGCTCGGCCTTGACGGGCTTGAGCACATAGTCGACGGCCTGCTGCTCGAACGCGGCGACCGCGAACTCGTCGTAGGCGGTCACGAACACGACGCGCGTCGCGCCCTCGATGCCCTGCGCGACGTCGAGCCCGGTGAGGCCGGGCATCTTGATGTCGAGGAAGGCGAAATCGGGTTCGAGCGCGGCGATGCGCTCGGCCGCCTCGACGCCGTTCTTCGCCACGTGCACGACGGCGAGCTCGGGCCAGGCGGTCTTCAGCAGCCCGACGAGGTAGGCCGCGAGGTGCGGCTCGTCGTCGGCGATGAGCGCGGTCGGCATCGGGGCAGTCCTCAGGAAGCGATGGGAAGCGACAGGCAGGCGCGCACGCCGTGCGGCGTCGCGGCTTCGAGTTCCAGGCTCGCGCCCGAACCGTAGGTGTGCGCGAGGCGCTGGCGGATGTTGGCGAGCGCGGTGCCGGCGCCGCGGCCGGGCGGAACCGCGGCTGTCGTTGTCGATGCCGCGAAGCCCGCGCCGTCGTCGTCGACGGTGATCACGAGACGGCGGTCGACGCGATGCGCGCCGATCCGCACCCGTCCGCCGTCGATCTGTGGCTCCAATCCGTGCACGATCGCGTTCTCGACCAGCGGCTGCAGTGTGAGCGGCGGCAGCGCGAATCCGCGCAGCGCCGCCGGCACTTCAATCGCGTAGTCGAGCCGGTCCTCCATGCGGATCTTGATGATCTTCATGTAGGCCTCGACCAGGTCGACCTCGTCGCCGAGCGTGTGTGCGCCGTGGCCGAGGCCGGAGAGCGAGGCGCGCAGGTAGTCGACAAAGGCTTCGAGCATGACCTTGGCGCGTGGCGCGTCGACCTCCAGCAGCGAGACCACGTTGGCCAGCGTGTTGAAGAGGAAGTGCGGCTCGATCTGCGCCTGCAAGAGTCGCAGCTGCGCTTCGGTAGCGCGGTTCTCGGCCTGGATCTGGAGCGCGGAGCTGCGAAAGAAGAGCTGGAAGACGACCGTGAAGAGCAGCATGATCAGGAGCGTGCTCGACAGCAGCATCGGCTGGTCGAGCGGGAAGAACCGGCGCACGTCGATGGCGAAGCCCCACGTCATGCCGAGCGGCCAGCCGACGACAACGCCGAGCGTCGGCACGAAGAAGAAGTAGAGCGAGCGCTGCCAGGAGGCCCAGCGCCGCAGGCGCTCGGCGCCGACGATCCGGCCCGCGACCCAGAAAGCGACGCGGACGGAAAAGCCGATGGTCAGGCTGACGATCGCGTTGCCGAGGTACCACGCCCCCCAGCTGCCGACCGAGTCGCGCCCGCGCCCGTTCGAGAACAGGATCGAGAAGCCGAGCGCGAAGGCGAGCGAGAAGACGACCGTCCACACGTGGTCGATCCACCATGGGCCGACGCGCGGCGCGCCGCGATTGATCCATGCGCGCCACGACTGGCGCAGCATCTCCCGGGTCTCCATGCGGCGCAGTTTACGAAGCGCGGCCGAGCGGCCCGCACGATCGGCGACCGATCGACGGCGCGCGCGACGAACGGCGAGGTCGCGGCGCGGGCGGCGTCGCGGCCTCGCCCGGCGTCAGTGGCCGATCGCCCGAACGGCGCCTTCGCCGCCGCCGCAGGTCATCGGATCGCGCGCCGCCGGACCCTGGCCTGCGGCCGGCGAGTACTGGCTGCCGTCGGGGTAGTAGAAGAGCTCGGGCGCGAACCAGACCTTGAGCCGCGACGGGCTCACGGTCGCGATCTCGGCCCAGCGCTTCGGGTCCATGAAGCCGTCGACGTGGTCGACGTAGGCGGTGACGTAGCGGATGCCGCCCTGCTTGTCGGAGAACGGGCCGACGATGTCGACTGCGTAGGGCACGGCGACGACGTCGGTCATCTGCGCGCCGCCGTCGACGCCGGATGAGCGTGCGAACGTCATCCGGCCGCGGATCACCGCCGTCGCGTTGCCGTGCAGGTTCTCGACCGCGAGGCGGACGGCCAGCTGCGGCGACCGACAAGGCCCGTCCTGCTGCACGAACGAGACGCCGGCCAGGTAATAGCGGAACTGGCCGTTCATGTACTTGGGCGCGTTGCCGCGGGCGATCTCGGCCTGCTCCTGCGCGTTCTCGAAGACGCGCGCCTCGCCGTGCGGGCCGCCGCGCAGCGCCTCGGCCTCGATCACGCGCGCGGTCGCCGTCGTGCCGACCTCGCCGCCGAGACGCGGGCCGGTGGGCATGTCGCTGTACTCGCGCCGCTCGCGCGGAGCGGTGCTCTTCGCGGCGCTGCGCGACTCCGGGGCGGTCGAGAGAGGATTGGCGGGTGCCGGCGTCTCCTTCTTCGAGCAGCCCGAAGCGAGGAGGGCGATCGCGCACAGCGTCAGGGGTCGAAGGTCGGGCACGGCGGTCTCGCTCGGGGGTCTCCTTCGGCTATCGGCAGCACGGCGGCCGACTTGAGGGCCTCCCTACAATCGCCCGCGACTCTGGGCCTGGGTACTTCATGCACGTCAACGGATCTGTCTTCAAGGCCTATGACATCCGCGGCATCGTCGGCACGACGATCGACGCGGCCTTCGCCGAGCACCTCGGCCGCGCCTTCGGCAGCGCGGCGCTCGCCGCGGGCGAGCGCGCGGTCGCGGTCGGCCGCGACGGCCGCCACTCCGGCCCCGAACTCGCCGCGGCGCTGATCCGCGGGCTGGTCTCGACCGGGCTCGACGTCGTCGACCTCGGCGCGGTGACGACGCCGATGCTCTACTACGTCGCCGCGACGCGCGCGCGGCACGGCTGCTCGAGCGGCGTGCAGGTGACGGGCAGCCACAACCCGAAGGACTACAACGGCTTCAAGATGGTCCTCGCCGGCCGGGCCATTCATGGCGAGGAGATCCAGCAGCTGCGCCAGCGCATGGAGCGCGAGGACTACGTCACGGGCCGCGGCCGCAGCGCGCCGATGAACATCCTCGCCGAGTACGCGGCGCGCATCGTCGGCGACTGCCGGCTGGCGCGGCCGATGACGATCGCGGTCGATTCGGGCAACGGCATTGCCGGCGCGTCGGCGCCCGGCATCCTGCGCGCGCTCGGCTGCACCGTGCACGAGATGTACTCGGAGGTCGACGGCGACTTCCCGAACCACCATCCCGATCCGAGCAAGCCCGAGAACCTGGCCGAGCTGATCCGCGTCGTCACCTCCGGCCAGGCCGAGCTCGGACTCGCATTCGACGGCGACGGCGATCGTCTCGGCGTCGTCACCAGAGACGGCGCGATCATCTATCCCGATCGCCAGCTGATGCTCTTCGCGCGTGACGTGCTCAAGCGCAACCGCGGCGCGACCATCCTCTTCGACGTGAAGTGCTCGCAGCAGCTCGCGCCGCTGATCCGCGCCGCCGGCGGCGAGCCGCTGATGTGGAAGACCGGGCACTCGCTCGTCAAGGCGAAGATGAAGGAGATCGGCTCGCCGCTCGCCGGCGAGATGAGCGGCCACATCTTCTTCGGCGAGCGCTGGTACGGCTTCGACGACGCGACCTACACGGCGGCGCGCCTGCTCGAGATCCTGAGCGCGAGCGCCGATCCGAGCGCGGTGCTGAACGCGCTGCCGACCAGCTTCTCGACGCCCGAGCTCAACGTGACATGCGTCGAAGGCGAGCCGGCGAGGGTCGTCGAGCGTCTGCGTGCCGAGGCCAAGTTTCCCGGCGCGCGCGAGATCGTCACGATCGACGGCGTGCGCGTCGAGTACGACGACGGCTTCGGCCTGGTGCGCGCCTCGAACACGACGCCGGTGCTCGTGCTGCGCTTCGAAGGCACGAGCGCCGAGTCGCTGGCGCGCATCGAGGCCGACTGCATGGCCGCTTTGCGCGCGGTCAAGCCCGACGCGCAGGTCCAGGCGGCGGCGCATTGAGGCAGCGGCGGCGCGCGCGACGGAGCCCGGCGCCGTGCGCGTCCTGATCGTCAAGCTGTCGTCGCTCGGCGACGTCGTCCACACGCTGCCCGTGGTCGCCGACATCCACGCGGCGCGTCCCGATGCGATCGTCGACTGGGTCGTCGAGCCGGCGTTCGCGCCCTTGCTGCGCCGGGTCGACGGCATCGACGAGGTGATCGAATGCGACCTGCGCCGCTGGACGCGGACCGGCTGGTGGAAGGCATCCGTCCGCGCCGAGGCGAAGGCGTTCATCACGCACTTGCGGCGCGAGTCGTACGACGCTGTCATCGATCTTCAAGGTCTGACGAAGTCGGCGCTGATCGCGCGTCTGGCGCGCGGCCCGACCTTCGCGCTCGCCAACCGCACCGAAGGCGCGAGCCACGAATGGCCGTCGCGCTGGCTCGCCACGCATGCGATCCCGGTCGAGCCGCACAGCCACGCGCTCGATCGGGGGCGCGAGCTCGTCGCGCGTGCGCTCGGCGCGGCGACGACGCGGCCGCCGTCGTTCGGTCTTGCCCGTGCGCAGGCGCATGACGCGGCCGGCGAGCGCGCGGTCGTCTTCATCCACGGCACGTCGCGCGACGACAAGCTCTGGCCCGAGGCGAGCTGGATCGCGCTCGGCCGGCGCCTGATCGCCGACGGCTGGACGATCGCGCTGCCGCGCGCGAGCGGTGTCGAGGCCGAGCGCGCGATGCGCATCGCCGATGCGCTCGGGCCGTCGGCCACGGTGTGGCCGGCGATGGACATCGGCGCCTTCGTCGACCGCCTCGCGACCACCGGCGCCGTCGTCGGTGTCGACAGCGGGCCGAGTCACATCGCGACCGCGCTGGGCCTGCGCCACGTCCAGATCTACAACTTCCCGACCGCATGGCGCACCGGTCCGCAGCCGCGCCACGGCGCGGCGCACCAGGTCTCGGTCGAGGGCCGGCCGACGCCCGACGTCGAGGCCGTGTGGTCGGCATGGCAGGCGACCGCGCGATGAGCGAAAGCATCGCCGGCCGCGTTGCCCGCTCCGCCTACGCGACGGTGCTGCGCGTGGTCGCGCCGCTCTACGCCTTGCGCGTGCTGTGGCGCGGCCGGCGTGAGCCGCTCTACGGCGAGCATCTCGGCGAGCGCTTCGGCCTCTACCGCACGACGTCTCCCGGCGACGCGCTCTGGATCCACGCCGTCTCGCTCGGCGAGACGCGGGCCGCTGGCGCACTGATCGCTGCCTTGCGCGTCGCCGTGCCGGGCCTGCGCATCGTCCTCACGAACGTCACCGCGACCGGCCGCGCCGCCGGCCGCGAGTTGCTGCGCGACGGCGATGAGCAGGCGTGGCTCCCGTTCGACACGCCGGGCGGCGCGCGCCGCTTCCTGCGCCGCTTCCGCCCTTCGGCCGGCGTGCTGATGGAGACCGAGATCTGGCCGAACCTGCTCGCCGAGACGCGCACCGCAGGGTTGCCCGTCGTGCTCGCGAACGCGCGCCTCAGCGAGCGCAGCCGCCGTCGCGGTCAGCGCGTCGATGTCGTCATGCGTCCCGCGTTCGAGAGCCTCGCGCTCGTCCTTGCGCAATCACAGGCCGATGCCGTGCGACTGAAGGACGCCGGCGCGCACGACGTCCGCATCGTCGGCAACCTCAAGTTCGACATGGCGCCCGATCCTGCGCTGCAGGCGGTCGGCCGACGCTGGAAGGAGATCGCCGGCCGGCCGGTCGTGCTCGCCGCGATCACGCGCGAAGGCGAGGAAGTCTTGCTGCTCACGGCGTGGCGCAACGTGGCCGAGCCACGGCCGTTGCTCGTCGTCGTGCCGCGCCATCCGCAGCGCTTCGAGACCGTGGCCGATCTCGTCATCGCCGCCGG
>JAYTHL010000551.1:0-2670 GCA_043732605.1 Rhizobacter sp.
GGTCGGCGTGCGTGACGTGCTGATGGACTACGTGAAAGCGGTCGGCGCGCGCCTCGCGCTGCAGGTGGCGACGATCGCCTGGCTGGTCGGTTGCGCCGGCTGGGCCATCCAGGTTCTTTGGAGACTTTGACAATGCAAGTGGCTATCCCTTCCATGTCGGCCGGCACGGCCTCCCTCTCGCGGCGCAAGTTCGACGTGGTCATCGTCGGCGCCGGCGGCTCGGGCATGCGCGCGTCGCTGCAGCTGTCGCTCGCCGGCCTCAACGTCGCCGTCCTCACCAAGGTGTTCCCCACCCGCTCGCACACCGTCGCGGCGCAAGGCGGCATCGGCGCCTCCCTCGGCAACATGAGCGAGGACAACTGGCACTACCACTTCTACGACACCGTCAAGGGCTCCGACTGGCTCGGCGACCAGGACGCCATCGAGTTCATGTGCCGCGAGGCGCCCAAGGTCGTCTACGAGCTCGAGCATTTCGGCATGCCGTTCGACCGCAACCCCGACGGCACCATCTACCAGCGCCCGTTCGGCGGCCACACCGCCAACTACGGCGAGAAATCGGTGCAGCGCGCCTGCGCCGCGGCCGACCGCACCGGCCACGCGCTGCTGCACACGCTGTACCAGCAGAACGTCAAGTCGCACACGCAGTTCTTCGTCGAATGGATGGCCCAGGACCTGATCCGCGATGAGTCCGGCGACGTCGTCGGCGTCACCGCCATCGAGATGGAGACCGGCGACCTGCACATCCTCGAAGCCAAGGTGGTGCTGATGGCCACCGGAGGCGCCGGGCGCGTCTACCAGTCTTCCACCAACGCCTTCATCAACACCGGCGACGGCCTGGGCATGGCGGCGCGGGCCGGCATTCCGCTGGAAGACATGGAATTCTGGCAGTTCCACCCGACCGGCGTCGCCGGCGCCGGGGTGCTGCTGACCGAAGGTTGCCGCGGCGAAGGCGCGATCCTGCGCAACTCCGAAGGCGAGCGCTTCATGGAACGCTACGCCCCGCACTACAAGGATCTCGCGCCGCGCGACTTCGTCTCGCGCTGCATGGACCAGGAGATCAAGGAAGGTCGCGGCTGCGGGCCGAACAAGGACTACATCCATCTCGACATGACCCACCTGGGCGTCGAGACGATCATGAAGCGCCTGCCGTCGGTGCTGGAGATCGGCCACAACTTCGCCAACGTCGACATCACCAAGGAACCGATTCCGGTGGTGCCGACCATCCATTACCAGATGGGCGGCATCCCCACCAACATCCACGGCCAGGTCGTGGGCCCGAAGGACGGCGAGCCCAACACCGTCATCAACGGCCTGTACGCCGTCGGCGAATGTTCCTGCGTCAGCGTGCACGGCGCCAATCGGCTGGGCACCAACTCGCTGCTGGACCTGATCGTGTTCGGCCGCGCGGCGGGCAACCACATCGTGGCCGCCGCCCTGAAGGCCAAGGCCAACAAGCCGCTGCCCGCAGACGCCGCCGATCGCACGGTGGCCCGGCTGGCCCGGCTCGAAGGCAACGTGGGCGGCGAATACGCCCAGGACGTGGCCAACGACATCCGCGCCTTGATGCAGAAGCATGCCGGCGTGTTTCGCACGCAGGCGTTGCTGGATGCCGGCGTGACGCAGATCGCGGCGCTGCGCGAGCGCGTCAAGAACATCACGCTCGGCGACAAGTCCAAGGTGTTCAACACCGCGCGCATCGAGGCGCTGGAAGTGGAGAACCTGATCGAGGCGGCGCAGGCGACGATCGTGTCGGCAGCCGCGCGCAAGGAGTGCCGCGGCGCCCACGTGGTCGTCGACTACGAGGAGCCGGCTGATTCGCCGCGCAACCCGCTCGGCCGCAACGACGTCGACTGGCTCAAGCACACCCTGTGGTTCAGCGAAGACAACCGGCTCGACTACAAGCCGGTCAAGCTCAAGCCGCTGACGACGGAATCGATTCCCCTTGCCGTGCGTTCTTTCTGACGCGAGAAGGATAAAAAGCCATGACCAAACGCACTTTCCAGCTCTATCGCTACGATCCGGACAAGGACGACAAGCCCTACATGCAGACCCTCGAGATCGAACTCGACGGCTCGGAACGCATGCTGCTCGACGCCCTGATCAAGCTGAAGTCCGTCGACCCGACGATCTCGTACCGCCGCTCGTGCCGTGAAGGCGTCTGCGGTTCGGACGCGATGAACATCAACGGCAAGAACGGCCTGGCATGCCTCACCAACATGCTGTCGCTGCCGCAGACGATCGTCCTGAAGCCGCTGCCCGGCCTGCCGATCATCCGCGACCTGATCGTCGACATGACGCAGTTCTTCCAGCAGTACAACTCGATCAAGCCCTACCTGGTCAACGACACGCCGCCGCCCGAGAAGGAACGACTGCAGTCGCCCGAGGAGCGCGAGGAGCTCAACGGCCTGTACGAGTGCATCCTGTGCGCGAGCTGCTCCACGTCGTGCCCCAGCTTCTGGTGGAACCCGGACAAGTTCGTCGGCCCGGCCGGCCTGCTGCAGGCCTACCGCTTCATCGCGGACAGTCGCGACGAAGCCACCGGCGCACGCCTGGACAACCTGGAGGATCCGTACCGCCTGTTTCGCTGCCACACCATCATGAACTGCGTCGACGTCTGCCCGAAGGGTCTCAACCCGACGCGGGCGATCGGCAAGATCAAGGAAATGATGG
>JAYTHL010000552.1:0-2654 GCA_043732605.1 Rhizobacter sp.
GGGCGCGGCCGGCGGACGGCGTGGCGCGTCGGGTGCAGAAGGAGCCGCGTCGGGCGGACGCCAGCGGCGCCAACGCCCGGGCAGCGATGGCGGCTGACGTGCTCGCGTCGGCGGATGGACGGGGCGGCGCGTCATGGCGATGAGCCCGTCGCGGCCCTTCATCCTGCGGCCGGTGGCGACCTCGCTGCTGATGGTCGCGATCGTCCTCGCCGGCCTGGTCGGCTTCAAGTTCTTGCCGCTCGCGGCCCTGCCGCAGGTCGACTACCCGACGATCCAGGTGCAGACGCTCTATCCGGGCGCGAGCCCGGAGGTGATGAGCAACACCGTCACCGCGCCGCTCGAGCGCCAGTTCGGCCAGATGGCCGGGCTCGACCGCATGAGCTCGACGAGCGCGGCGGGTGCGTCGATCATCACGCTGCAGTTCACGCTCGGCCAGACGCTCGACGTCGCCGAGCAGGAAGTGCAGGCCGCGATCAACGCCGGCGGCTCGCTGCTGCCGGCCGACCTGCCCGCGCCGCCGGTCTATGCGAAGGTGAATCCGGCCGACGCGCCGGTGCTCACGCTCGCGATCTCGTCCGACACCGTGCCGCTCACGGAGGTGCAGAACCTCGTCAACACGCGGCTGGCGCAGAAGATCAGCCAGGTGAGCGGCGTCGGCCTCGTCACGCTCGCCGGCGGCCAGCGGCCGGCCGTCCGGATCCAGGCCGACACGCAGGCGCTCGCGTCGTACGGCATCGGCATCGACACCTTGCGCACGGCGATCTCGGCCGCGAACGCCAACAGCGCCAAAGGCAGCTTCGACGGCGCCAAGCGCTCGTACTCGATCAACGCCAACGACCAGCTGCTCACCGCCGACGACTACAAGAAGCTGATCGTCGCCTACAAGAACGCGGCGCCGGTGCGGCTCGTCGACGTCGCGCACGTGATCGAGAGCGCGGAGAACAACCGCCTCGGCGCGTGGGCCGGCAAGAAAGGCGAGCTGCGCCCGTCGATCATCCTCAACGTCCAGCGCCAGCCGGGCGCCAACGTGATCGCGACGGTCGATGCGATCAAGAAGCTGCTTCCCGATCTCGAGAGCTCGCTGCCGTCGAACGTGCGCCTCGAGGTGCTCGCCGATCGCACGACCGGCATCCGCGGCTCGGTCAAGCACGTCGAGATCGAGCTGGTGCTCGCGGTCGTGATGGTCGTGCTCGTGATCTTCGCCTTCCTCGGCAGTCCGCGCGCGACCGTGATCGCGAGCCTGGCGGTGCCGATCTCGCTGATCGGCAGCTGCGGCGCGATGTACCTGCTCGGCTACAGCCTCAACAACCTCAGCCTGATGGCGCTGACGATCGCGACCGGCTTCGTCGTCGACGACGCGATCGTGATGATCGAGAACATCGCGCGCCATCTCGAGATGGCCAAGGCGCGCGGCGCGGACGGCGCGGCGGCGCAGCACGGCAACCCGCAGGCATCGCCGTCGACGACCGACGCCGAGGCGCAGGCCGCCGCCGACCTGCGCCCGGAGATGCTCACCGGCGCCGAGGCCGAGTCGCTGCCGAAGGGCAAGCAGCGACTCGTGATCGAGGCCGCGCTCGCGGGCGCGTCGGAGATCGGCTTCACGATCATCTCGCTCACGGTCTCGCTGATTGCGGTGCTGATCCCGCTGCTCTTCATGAGCGACGTCGTCGGGCGTCTCTTTCGCGAGTTCGCGGTGACGCTGGCGATCACGATCATCATCTCCGCGGTCGTTTCGCTGACGCTGGTGCCGATGATGTCGGCGCGCTGGATGAAGCCCAAGGACGAGGAGAAGGCAGCGAAGGAGCATGGCCTCGGCGCCAGGCTGCGCCGCTTCTTCCAGGCGGTCGTCGACCGCTACGACACCGCGCTGACCTGGGTCATCGACCACGAGCTGCTGACGCTCGGCGTCGCCGTCGCGACGCTGGTGCTCACCGTGCTGCTCTATCTCTTCATCCCGAAGGGCCTGTTCCCGACCCAGGACACGGCGCAGCTGCAGGCGCGCGTCGACACCGCCGAGGACGTGTCGTACGAACGCATGTCGGAGCTGCAGCAGGCGACAGCCGCTGCGATCCTGCAGGACGACGCGGTCGAGAACGTGAGCTCGTTCATCGGCGTCGACGCGGCCAACAACTCGATGCTGCACACGGGCCGGATGCTGATCGACCTCAAGCCCTCGCACGGCGACCAGGCCGACGTGATGACGCGCCTGCAGGAGCGGGCACAGAAGGTCGCGGGCGTGACGCTCTACCTGCAGCCGACGCAGGACCTGACGATCGACGCCGAGTCCGGCCCGACCCAGTTCCGGGTCTCGCTCGAAGGCGCCGACTCGGCGACGGTGACGACCTGGGTCAACAAGCTGGTCGCGCAGATGCGGACGCAGACGCAGCTCCGCAACGTCATCAGCGACGCGGGCGCGACAGGCCTCGCCGCCTATATCGACATCGACCGCGACACCGCGGCGCGCCTCGGCGTCACCGCGAGCTCGGTCGACGACGCGCTCTACAGCGCCTTCGGCCAGCGCATCGTCTCGACGATCTTCACCGAGACCAACCAGTACCGCGTCATCCTCGAGGCGCAGCCGGGCCTGCTGACGACCGCCGAGTCGCTCGGCAAGCTCAACCTGAAGACGAGCTCGGGCGAGCCGACGCCGCTCG
>JAYTHL010000553.1:0-2650 GCA_043732605.1 Rhizobacter sp.
GCCGGCCGTACGTGCCGGCGTGCCGCTGATCGTCAGCGACCGATCGGCTCAGGCTGCAGTCGTCGCACGCGGCACGATCTCGTCGTTCGCGAGCGGCACGAAGATCCAGAGCAGGACGTAGATCAGAAGGCCGCTGCCGCCGCAGAGCGCGAGAGCGGTGAAGACGACGCGCCAGACCCACGATGCCATCCCGGTCGCGCGGGCGATGCCGCCGCACACGCCGCCGATCCAGCGGTCGGCGCGGCTGCGCACGAGCGCGTTGACGCCGGCGAGCACACGCCCTTCGGCACTCGCCGCCGCCGCCCCGCTCAGCACGCGCGCCTTGGCCCGCGCGAACTCGTCGTCCGAGAGGACGCCGCGCTGGTGCAGCTCGCCCAGCTTGCCCAGTTGTTCGACTTCCGACACGGTGTTCTCCTTGTGATGCGCCGTGATCGTCGCGACGCGCGCTCTTGCGCGCCAGCGCCGTGCGACGAACTGCATCCGGTCGTGACCAGCGACAGCCGGGCAGGCACGGACTTCGCAAGGGTTGGTCCCTACAATCGCGCCGCCCGTCGTCGACGCCGTCGACCACGCCGCCTCCGATCGAAAGGTTCGCACCATGCAGCAGCGCTCCACGCCCCGTTTCACGGCCCTCGGCCTCGCCCTGTCGACCGCCGCGCTGGCGTTCGGCGCCACGGGCGCGAGCGCGGCCGACAAGGTCAAGGTCGGCTTCGTGAGCACGCTCTCCGGACCGTCGTCGGCTCTCGGCGTCGACATCCGCGACGGCTTCCTGCTCGCCGTGAAGATGAACGGCGGCAAGCTCGGCGGCCTGCCGGCCGAGGTGATCGTGAGCGACGACCAGTTCAAGCCCGACGTCGCCAAGCAGCAGTTCGAGAAGGACATCAAGCGCGACAAGGTCGACTTCATGACCGGCGTGGTGTTCTCGAACATCATGCTCGCCGCCCTGCCGGAAGCGCTCGACAGCAAGACGATCTACATCAGCCCGAACGCGGCGCCGTCGTCGATGGCGGGCAAGGACTGCAACCCGCTCTTCTTCGCCGTCGCGTGGCCCAACGACGCGTACCACGAGGCCGCGGGCCAGTACGCGAACACACGCGACCTGAAGAGCGTCTACCTCGTCGCGCCGAACTACCAGGCCGGCAAGGACTCGCTCGCCGGCTTCAAGCGCATGTTCAAGGGCCAGGTCGTCGGTGAGAACTACACCAAGCTCGGCCAGCTCGACTACGCCGCCGAGCTCGCCGAGATCCGCGCCGCCAAGCCGCAGGCGGTCTACATCTTCCTGCCGGGCGGCATGGGCATCAACTTCATCAAGCAGTACGTCGGTGCCGGCCTCGGCAAGGACACGACGCTGCTGCTGCCGGGCTTCTCGGCCGACCAGGACGTGATCGGCCCGGTCGGCGGCGCGATGGCCGGCCTCTTCAACACCGCCCACTGGTCGCCCGACTTCACGAACCCGGCCAACGTCAAGTTCGTCGCCGAATTCGAGAAGGAATACAAGCGCGTGCCGACGCTCTACGCCTCGCAGGGCTACGACACCGCGCAGCTGATCGCCGCGGCGGTGCGCGACGTCAAGGGCCGGCTCGACGACCAGCCGGCGGTGCTGAAGGCGCTCAAGGCGGCGAAGTTCGACTCGGTGCGCGGCGCGTTCAAGTTCAACACGAACAACTATCCGATCCAGAACTACTACGTGCGCACGATCGGCAACGACGGCAAGGGCGGCCTGATCAACAAGTCGTTCAACGAGCCGATCCTGAAGAACCACGGCGACGCGTACGTGCAAGCCTGCACGATGAAGTGAAGGGCGAAGACCCTCACCGCAAACCTCTTCCCCCAGCGGGAGAGGGAGAGATGCAATGCCGGGCGTTCTGATCCTCGAGCAGGCGCTGAACGGCCTGCAGTTCGGCCTGATGCTGTTCCTGCTCGCGGCCGGGCTGACGCTGGTCTTCGGCGTCATGGACATGATCAACCTGGCGCACGGCTCGCTCTACATGGTCGGCGCCTTCGTCGCCGCCTGGCTGGTGGCGCTCACCGGATCGTTCGTCCTCGGCGTGCTCGGCTCCGTCGCGCTCACGGCAGGGTTCGGCATGGTGCTCGAGGCCGGCCTGCTGCGCACGCTGTATGCCCGCGACCACCTCTCGCAGGTGCTGGCAACCTTCGCGCTGATCCTGATCCTCAACGACGGCACGAAGATGGTCTTCGGCAACGATCTGCCGCTCTCGGCGCCGGCCGCGCTCGCCGGGCCGGTCGAGCTCCTGCCTGGCCTCCTGTATCCCGCGTACCGGCTGCTCATCCTAGGCGTCGGCCTCGCGCTCGCCGTGCTGCTCTGGCTGCTCGTCCAGAAGACGCGGATGGGCGCGCTCGTCCGCGCCGGCGCGTCGAACCGCGAGATGGCGACGGCAATGGGCACGAACATCCCGCGCCTCTTCACCGCGGTGTTCGGCATCGGCGCGGCCCTGTGCGCCGTCGCCGGCGCGCTGCTCGGGCCGCTGCTCGCGGTGCAGGTCGGCATGGGCGAGAACATCCTGATCCTCGCCTTCGTCGTGATCGTGATCGGCGGCATCGGCTCGATCCGCGGGGCGCTGGTCGGCGCGATCCTCGTCGGCTGCATCGACACGCTCGGCCGCACGTTCCTGCAGCACGCGCTGCGCGA
>JAYTHL010000554.1:0-2649 GCA_043732605.1 Rhizobacter sp.
CGAGCGCGGCCATCATCTGGCAGCCGTTGCAGACGCCGAGCGCGAACACGTCGGGCCGCGCGAAGAAGGTCGCGAACTGGTCGGCGAGCTGCGCATTGAAGAGGATCGACCGGGCCCAGCCCTCGCCCGCGCCGAGCGTGTCGCCATAGCTGAAGCCGCCGCAGGCGACGAAGCCGGAGAAATCGTCGAGTCGCGCCCTGCCCGCCTGCAGGTCGGTCATGTGAACGTCGTAGGTCTCGAAGCCGGCCTGGTCCATCGCGTAGCTGAGCTCGACCTGGCTGTTGACGCCCTGCTCGCGCAGCACCGCGACTTTCGGGCGCGCGCCGACGATGGCGGGCGCGCCGACGATGGCCTTCGACTCGACGAGATGAATGTGCAGACCCGGATCGTCGACGCGGCCCGCGGCCGCGTGCTCGGCGTCGGCGCAGGACGGGTTGTCGCGCAGGCGGGCGATGCGCCAGCTCACCTCGTCCCACGTTTGATGAAGATCGCGCAGGGGCGCCGAGAACACCGACTTCGCATCGCGCCAGACCTGGATGCTGGCGCGCGTGTTGGTCTTGCCGATCGCGTGGCTGTGCCGACTCAGGCCGCACGCGCGCAGGATCTGCATCGCCTCGTCGCGCCGCGCCGTCTGCACCTGGACCACGACGCCGAGCTCCTCGGTGAAGAGCGCGCGCAGCGTCAGCTCCTCGCGCCGCGCGCTCACCTGCGTCGCCCAGTTCTTCGAGTCCCCGTACTCGGCGCGGCTGTCGGCGATGCCGTCGCCCTCGGTGACGAGCAGATCGACGTTGAGACTGACGCCGACGTGGCCCGCGAACGCCATCTCGCAGACCGTCGCCCAGAGGCCGCCGTCGCTGCGGTCGTGGTACGCGAGGACCAGGCCGGCGGCGCGCAGTCGCGCGAGCGCCTCGACCAGCGACTTCAGCAGCGCCGGATCGTCGAGGTCCGGCACCTCGTCGCCGAACTGGCCGAGAACCTGCGCGAGCATCGAGCCGCCCATGCGCTTCTTCCCCTGGCCGAGGTCGACAAGAAGCAGTGTCGTATCGCCCGGCATCAACTGCGGCGTCGACGATGCGCGCACGTCGTCCAACGTCGCGAAGGCGCTGACGACGAGGCTCACCGGCGCGGTCGTCTGCTTCGCGTCGCCGCTGGCGGCGTCGCGCCAGCGCGTGCGCATCGACAGGCTGTCCTTGCCGACCGGCACGCTGATGCCGAGCGCTGGGCAGAGCTCCATGCCGACCGCGCGCACCGTGTCGTAGAGCGCGGCGTCGTCGCCCGGTGCCGACGGATCGTCGCTGCACGCAGCCATCCAGTTGCAGCTCAGCTTGACGCGGTCGAGCACGATCGGCGCGGCGAGCAGGTTGGTGATGGCCTCGCCGACCGCCATGCGGCCCGACGCCGGCCCGTCGAGGACGGCGAGCGGCGTGCGCTCGCCCATCGCCATCGCCTCGCCGCGAAAGCCCGCGTAGTCGGCGAGGGTGACGGCGCAGTCGGCGACCGGCACCTGCCACGGTCCGACCATCGGATCGCGACAGCTCAGGCCGCCCACGGTGCGGTCGCCGATCGAGATCAGGAAGCGCTTGCTGGCGACGGTCGGATGGCGCAGGACGTCGAACGCGACCTGCGCGAGCGCGACGTCGTCGAGGTCGAGCGCAGGCAGCGCGACGCGCAGGCGACGCACGTCGCGATGCATCTTCGGCGGCTTGCCGAGGAGCACGTCGAGCGACATGTCGATGACGGCGTCCTGGTCACCCGCAGCGACGACGAGCTCGCGCTGTTCGGTCGCGACGCCGACGACCGCATAAGGGCAGCGTTCGCGCGCGCACATCGCGTCGAAGAGCGGCAGCGCTTCGCGCGCGACCGCCATCACGTAGCGCTCCTGGCTCTCGTTGCACCAGATCTCCTTCGGCGCCAGGCCGCTCTCCTCGACCGGCACCTTGGCGAGGTCGAAGCGCGCACCGCGGCCGGCACCGTCGACGAGCTCGGGAAAGGCGTTCGAGATGCCGCCGGCGCCGACGTCGTGGATCGCGAGGATCGGATTCACGTCGCCGAGGGCGGCGCAGTGGTTGATGACCTCCTGTGCGCGCCGCTGGATCTCGGGGTTGCCGCGCTGCACCGAATCGAAGTCGAGCGCAGCCGCGTTAGCGCCGGCCGCCATCGAGCTCGCGGCACCGCCGCCCATGCCGATGCGCATGCCCGGGCCGCCGAGCTGGATCAGCAGCGTGCCGGCGGGGAACGCGATCTTGTGCGTCTGCGTCGCGGCGATCGAGCCGAGCCCGCCCGCGATCATGATCGGCTTGTGATAGCCGCGCCGCTGGCCGGCGACGGTCTGCTCGTAGACGCGGAAGTAACCGGCGAGGTTCGGCCGGCCGAACTCGTTGTTGAACGCGGCGCCGCCGAGCGGGCCGTCGATCATGATCTGCAGGCTGCTCGCGATGTGCTCGGGCTTGCCGTAGCGCTCGCGCTCCCACGGCTCGTCCGTCTCCGGCAAATGCAGGTTCGACACGCTGAAGCCCGTGAGCCCCGCCTTCGGCTTCGACCCACGCCCGGTCGCGCCCTCGTCGCGGATCTCGCCGCCGGCGCCGGTCGACGCGCCCGGGAACGGCGAGATCGCCGTCGGGTGGTTGTGCGTCTCGACCTTCATCAGCA
>JAYTHL010000555.1:0-8860 GCA_043732605.1 Rhizobacter sp.
GCGGGCGTCGTAGTCGTAGTCGTTCTTGCGAAGCGTGCCGTCGGCGCGTGCCTTCTGCAGGTCGGCGACGACGCTGGCGCGGGTCGCCGCGGGTTGGACCTCGCCGGCCAGGGCGAGGGAGCTGGCGAGTGCGATGGCCAGCGTCGCGGTGAAGAGGATCTTGGCGTTCATGATGATTTCCTTCTGACTGAACATGACGATGGAGGCGGCATCGGGAAGCGTCGTGCGCGTCCTCCCGCTCTTCTCGGTGAGTCGTCGGCTCATCGATGAAGGTGACTGTAGACATTGCTGATGCATCAATAAAGAGGCCGTGATTCAATTGCGCATTGCTGG
The DNA here is from genome assembly GCA_043732605.1 of Rhizobacter sp. GTDB lineage: Bacteria > Pseudomonadota > Gammaproteobacteria > Burkholderiales > Burkholderiaceae_C > Schlegelella_A. The sequence goes on from JAYTHL010000555.1 coordinate 334, forward strand.
AAACGAAACAATGAAAGCATCGCCATGGATCGCCTGAACTCGATGCGGGTCTTCTCGCGGGTCATCGACGAGGGCAGCTTCGCCGCGGCGGCGCGCGTCCTCGACCTGTCGCCCGCCGTCGTCACCCGGCTCGTCGCCGACCTCGAGGATCACCTCGGCGCGCGCCTCATCAACCGCACGACGCGCCGCCTCGCGCTCACCGACACCGGCGAGCTCTACCTGGGCAGCGTGCGCCACGTGCTGAGCGAGATCGACGAGGCCGAGGCGCTCGCCACCGCGTCGAGCGCCGAGCCGCGCGGCCACCTGCGTGTGCTCTGCCCGCCGGCCTTCGCCGTGCACCAGCTGGCCAAGCACCTGAAGACGTTTCGTTCACGCTATCCGCTCGTCACGCTCGAGCTCTCGGTGCCCGGCCCGGTCGAGACGGTCGACGAGAACTACGACGTCACCATCCTCACCGAAGGGCGCCGGCCGCTCGACGGCAACTTCATCGCGCGGCGCCTGGCGTGCTCGGAAGTCATCATGTGCGCCGCGCCGGAGTATCTCGACATCCACGGCCGGCCAGAGCATCCGCGCGACCTCGCCAACCACGAAGCGATGGTGCCGAACTTCATGCGCGAGCTCACCTTCCAGACCCGCGGCCCGACCGAAAGCGATCGCGAGACCTTCACGATCGACCGGCCGCACGCCGGCCTGAGCACGGTCCACACCGACACGCTCTACGCTGCGGCGCTGGCGGGCATGGGCATCACCGGCCTGCCGTCGTTCGTCGCCGAAGACGCGCTGCTCGAGAACGCGCTCGAGCGCGTCCTGCCGCACTGGCTGCTCTTCAACACGACGCTCTACGCCGGCATGCCGACGAGAAAGCACGTGCCGGCGCGCACCCGCGCCTTCGTCGATTTCCTGGTCGAGACCTTCGGCGGGGAAGTGCGCGATCCGTGGCTGTCGGCGGCTGGCTGCGAGACGCAGACCACGCGTCCCCGAGCGCGGCGCCGCTCGCGCGCGGTCAGTGCAGCGTGACCTTGGCGATGCTCTTCGCGGTCGGGTCGGTCACCCAGAGGGTATCGAGGCCACCGATTTTCGGGCCTGCTGTGATCGCGTTGAGCTGGATGTTCGGCAGCACACCGCCGAACACCGAGATCACGCCGCTCGGCGTGATGCGGCCGATCAGGCCGTCCGAGTAGTCGGTGAACCAGACGTTGCCGTCGCCGGCCGCGGCGATGCCGCCGAAGAGCGTGAACGCGCCCGTGAGCCCCGTGTTGAACAGGGTGGAGTTGCCCGTCGCCGGATCGACCCGACCGATCGCCGGGCCGCCGAAGCCGTTCTTCACGAACCACAGGTTGCCGTCTGCGCCGGTCGTCATCGCGACGATCGTGCCGGGCACCAGCTTGGTGGTGAACTCGGTGATCTGACCCGACGGCGTGACGCGGCCGATCAGGCTCGACGACGTGTACGGGCTGCTCTCGACGAACCACACGTTGCCGTCGGGCCCGGCGGTGATCGACGTCGCCGGTGCCTTCAGCGGGCCGAACTCGGTCGCGGTCTGCGCGGCCACGTCGAAGCGGCCGATGCGCGGTCCGTTGTACTCGGTGAACCAGAGATTGCCGTCGGGGCCTGTCGCGATCACGTAGGCCTGCGAGCCTGGCGTGATGCCCTTGCAGACGATGCGCACGAAGGCGTTGCCGACGTCCGGTGGCGTGTTGGAGCACGCGTCGACTGCCGTCGGACCGGTGCTCACCGTGCTGCACGTCGTCGACGTGAAGGCGTTGCCCGCGCCGGCTGGCGTGTCGGTGCAGGCCGCGACCAGCGTCGGCCCGGTGGTGGCGGTGCTGCACGTCGTGTCGGTGAAGGCGTTGCCGGCGATCGCCGTTGCCGGCGTGCAGGCGGCGACGAGCGTCGGACCGGTCGGCACGGTGTTGCACGTCGTCGTCGTGAAGGCGTTGCCTGCGTTCGCGGACGTGGGCGTACAGGCGGCGGTCGGCGTCGGGCCGGTCGCAACGGTTCGGCAGGTCGTGACGCCGAGCACGGGCACGCAGGTGCCGGTCGCGACCGGCATGCAGATCGACGTCGCCGTGCTGCACGACTGGTCCTGCGAGGTGCCGACGGTGACTTGCGCCGTGCGCCGGCTGATCTGCGCCGTGCGCAGGCTGATCTGGAACGTGCTCTTCATCAGCGGCGTCGCGACCTCGCTCGCGATCGAGGTCGCGATGTCGATCTTGCCGATCGTGCCGGCCACGCCGATGCCAGCGAGCGGATCGGCGAACCAGATGTTCCCGTCCGGACCCTTCGCGAGTGGTCCGGGATTGAAGGTCGCGATCACGGCCGGCCCGGTCACCGGATAGGTGACGACGCCGGCGGCCGTCATGCGGCCGATCTGGTTGGGCGCGAAACCGGCGCTGAACCAGATCGTGCCGTCGCCGGCCTGGACGATGCTGCCGCCGGCGAGCGCGGGCGAGACGGTGCCGACCGTCGCCGGGATCTCGACCACGGTCGGATCACCGGGTGCGGGTGCGGGAGCCGGAGAAGGGGCGGGCGCAGGGGCCGGGGCGGGTGCGGGGGCCGGCGCCGGCTGCGACGCCGCTGCATCGACGACCTTGTTGCCGGACAGGTTCGAGCTCCCCGTTCCACCTCCGCAGGCCGCAAGGCTCGCCGCCAATGCGGCCGCCAGACTGCGCCGCATCGTCAAATCCATCATCCGGATGCCTCCTGTAGCACCCTTCGTGGCCGCACCTTCCATGCCATTGGTTTTCGACAGGAATAGCGGCGAAATCCGTCGACTTGCAACGTGACGATACCGGTCGACGAGACTCGTCGACCGTTCGTCCGCTCAGAAATGCCAGTCTTGCAAGCGATTGCGTGAATCGCAACCGGGTGAACCGTGCCCGGGCGCGGTCTCGGGAAGCGTCACCCGATCACGCCTTCTTGACCCACGCGCTGCACCAGCCGTTTGCGGCGACGTGTTTGCCGCCGAAGATCGCGCACGGCGCTGCCGCGTCAGTCGCCTTGCCGCCGTAGAGCTGGCAACCGCTGCACTTCTGCTCGGGCGCGTGCTTGGGGAATTTCTTGGCATCGACCTTCGTCGTGTCGCTCTTGTAGCCGAGGGCGAGCGCCTGGGGATCGGCCTCGTCGAGCGTCGGACCGGCCTGCGCCGACGCGCCGGACGCGATTGCGGCCGTGCATGCGGCCGCTTGGACAAGAAAGAGTCGGCGATGGATCGGGGTCATGGGATCTCCTTGAAAACGGCGTGACGCGCATCATGTGGCATTTCGTCGCTGCGCCGGCGTCCCGCTTCGGACGCCTTGTCAGGAGAGCCGCCATGAAGAGATGGATGTTAAGCGTCGCCCTGGTGGCGATGACCGGTCTGGCCTGGGCGCTGCCCAGCCTGCAGGACGTCGAGACCCAGGTCAAGCAAGGCCACTATACGCAGGCCGAATCGATGATGAAGGAAGTGGTCGCCGCGAAGCCGAACAGCGCGCGCGCCCACTACATCTACGCCGAGATCCTGGCCCACGACGGCATCCTGTCGCGCGCCGCCGACGAGGCGCGGCTCGCGCGCCAGATCGATCCCGATCTAGGCTTCACCACGCCCGAGAAGTTCAGGTCCTTCGAAGCGTCGCTGACGCGCGCCCAGATGCCGACGGCGAAGAGCGCCGTCACGCCGTCGACGACGAGCGCAATCGCTCCGGCGGCGATGGCTCCGGCCGCGCAGTCGGCTGGCCTGCCGAGCTGGATCTGGCTCGCCGGACTCGCGGTTGTCGGGTTCTTCCTGTGGCGCGGCTTCTCGCGCAGCAAGGCCGCGGCCGCGGGCGGCGCGATGGCTGCGCCGGGCGCGACCTTCGCCGGCGGGCAGATGGCCCAGCCGAACGCGATGGCACCGGGCGCGATGCCGTACGGCGCCGGCTATCCCGCGCAGCGGCCGTCGAGCGGGCTGATGGGCGTCGGCCTCGGCGTCGCCGGCGGTGTCGCCGCCGGCATGCTCGCCAGCGAGCTGATGAACCGAAATCGCGAAGGCAACGTCGACCACGGCGGCAGCAATGCCCAGCCCGGCTTCTTCGACGCGCCGTCGTCGGCGGGCAACGACCTGGCCGACCGTCCGGTCGACTTCGGCACCGGCGGCTCGGACTGGGATTCGGGCTCGGTCGACGTCGGCGGTGGAGGTGGATCGGATTCGGGCGGCGGCTGGGACTGAGCGTCTAGGCTCGGCCTGAACGCAGCAGGCCACGCTGCTCGATGAACGACACGACGTCGGCGAGCCCGTCGCGCGTCTTGAGGTTGGTCATCACGAAGGGCTTCGTGCCGCGCATGCGCAGCGTGTCTGCGCGCATGACGTCGAGGCTCGCGCCGACGTAGGGCGCGAGGTCGGTCTTGTTGATGACGAAGAGATCGCTCTTCGTGATCCCGGGCCCGCCCTTGCGCGGGATCTTCTCGCCCGCGGCGACGTCGATGACGTAGATCGTGAGATCGGAGAGCTCGGGGCTGAAGGTCGCCGCGAGGTTGTCGCCGCCGCTCTCGATGAAGACGATGTCGGCGTCGGGATACTTGTCGAGCATGCGGTCGATCGCCTCGAGATTGATCGACGCGTCCTCGCGGATGGCGGTGTGCGGGCAGCCGCCGGTCTCGACGCCCATGATGCGATCGGCCTCGAGCGCGCCGGCCACGGTGAGCAGGCGCTGGTCCTCCTTGGTGTAGATGTCGTTGGTGACGACGACCAGGTCCCAGGTGTCGCGCATCGTCTTGCAGAGCATCTCGACCAGCGTCGTCTTGCCCGAGCCGACGGGACCGCCGACGCCGACGCGCAACGGCGGCAAGGTGCGGGTGCGGCGCGGGATGTCGTGCAAGGGGCTCATCGTGGAGGCTCGGTCAGGAACGGAAGAGTCGCGAATACTGTTCTTCGTGCTGCGCCGAGACGATCGCCAGCATCGGCGTGAAGGCCTGCATGTCGGTGATGCCAAGGCGGAGCGCGGCGTCGACGACAGCCGGGATCTCGGCCGCGAGCGCCGACAGGATCCGTTGCGCCGCCGACTGCCCGAGCGGCACGGACCGGATCGCGGCCTGTGTCATGTTCTCGGCCCAGCCCGCGGCGAAGGCGACCAGCACGTCGCGCGGCACGGCATCGGTGTCGGCGGCGGCGAGCGCGAAGGCGATCGGCCAGGTCGGTGCCGGCCGCAGCGACGCGAGGTGGCGCAGGCGCGGCTCGGCGGCCCCGCGCAGCTTCAGCCACTGCGCCAGCGAGCGGCCGGTCTGCTCGGTCTGCAGGCGCAGCTCGCTCGACTCGCGCGTCGTCGTGAACCATGCGTTGAGCTCGACGATGCGGACCTCGTCGACGCGGCGCCAGGCCGAGAGGGCGCGCGCGACGACGGCCAAGTCGGCGCGACCGAGAGAGAGATGGAGCTGGTCGAGCAGCCAAGTCTGTGCTTGAGCTTCGTTCGATACAAGTGACGCGTCGACCGCCGCTTCCAGCCCTTCGGAGTAGCTGAAGCCACCGACCGGCAGGCTGGGCGACGCGAGCCGCATGAGCTCGAGGAGCGCCGCGCCGGAGAGCGGCCGCGCGAACGGGCGCGGCGTCGAACGTTGGCGTGCCGGAGCGCCCATCACGCGTGGTCGTGGTCGTGATCGTGATGACCATGCGCGTGATCGTGTCCGTGTCCCGACGACGCCGTGTCGTAGGCGCCGGCCTCCGGCTCGAAGGGTCCGACAGTCTTGTCGACGTGGAGTCCCATGCGCACCAGCATCTCGGCGAGGACGTGATCGGGCTCGAGCTGGAGACGATCGGCGCGCAGTTCGAGCGGCACGTGGCGATTGCCGAGGTGGTAGGCGGCACGCAGGAGCGCGAGTGTCGAGCCTGCATCGCCGTGCGCTGTGACGACGAGGATCGGCTGGTCGCGCGCCGTCACCGCGACGAGCGAGCCATCCTCGGCGACGAGCACGTCGCCGCCACGCACGATGCGGCCGCGCGGCAGGAACACGCCGATGCTGCGGCCGGTCGAGTCGAGGGCGTCGAAGCGGCTCTTCTGGCGCGTGTCCCAATCGAGCTCGATCGTGGACGCGCGACGCACGAGCGCAGCCGCCAGGCCGCGGCCGCCGCCGATCAGCTTGCTGGCGATGAGCAGCGGTGCGGTCACGTCGGCCGGCGGCGACTCAGAACAGGAAATAGCGCTGCGCCATCGGCAGCACCGCCGCCGGCTCGCACGTCAGCAGCACGCCGTCGGCGCGCACTTCGTAGGTCTGGGCGTCGACCTCGATCGTCGGCGTCGCGCCGTTGAGGACCATGTCGCCCTTGCCGATCTTGCGCGTACCGTGCACGGCGCTCAATCGCCGTTGCAGGCCGAGCTTGTCGCCGATGCCGGCATCGATCGCGGCCTGCGACGTGAAGTTGATGCACGAGACGGCGAGCGCCGAGCCGTAGGCGCCGAACATCGGCCGGTAGTGCACAGGCTGCGGCGTCGGGATCGATGCGCTCGGATCGCCCATCGCCGCCATCGCGATCATCCCGCCCTTGATCACGAGTGAGGGCTTGACGCCGAAGAACGCGGGCTTCCACAAGACCAGATCGGCGAGCTTTCCGGGTTCGATCGATCCGACCTCGTGCGAGATGCCCTGCGTGATCGCCGGGTTGATCGTGTACTTGGCGATGTAGCGGCGGACGCGGAAGTTGTCGTTGCGCGAGTCGTTCGCGCACTTGGCGCCGAGGCTCTTGCCTTCCGGCGCGAGCCAGCCGCGCTGCGCCTTCATCTTGTCGGCCGCCTGCCAGGTGCGCACGATCATTTCGGCGACGCGGCCCATCGCCTGGCTGTCGCTCGACATCATCGAGAAGACGCCGAGGTCGTGCAGCACGTCTTCGGCGGCGATCGTCTCGCGCCGGATGCGGCTCTCGGCGAAGGCCAGGTCCTCGGCGATCGCCGGATCGAGGTGGTGGCACACCATCAGCATGTCGAGGTGCTCGTCGACGGTGTTGACGGTGTACGGCATCGTCGGATTGGTCGACGACGGCATCACGTTGGCGAGGCCCGCGAGCTTGATGATGTCGGGCGCGTGGCCGCCGCCCGCGCCCTCGGTGTGGAAGGTCGCGATCGCGCGGCCCTTGAACGCGGCGACCGTGTCCTCGACGAAGCCCGACTCGTTGAGGGTGTCGGTGTGGATCGTCACCTGGACGTCGTGGCGCTCGGCCACCGACAGGCAGCAGTCGATCGCCGCCGGCGTCGTGCCCCAGTCCTCGTGCAGCTTGAGGCCGCACGCGCCGGCCTCGACCTGCTCGTCGAGCGCGGCCGGCAGGCTCGCGTTGCCCTTGCCCATGAAGCCGAGGTTCATCGGGAACGACTCGGCCGCCTTCAGCATCGAGTGGATGTGCCACGGGCCAGGCGTGCAGGTCGTCGCGAAGGTGCCGGTCGCGGGGCCCGTGCCGCCGCCGAGCATCGTCGTCACGCCGCTCGCGAGCGCGGCCTCGATCTGCTGCGGGCAGATGAAGTGGATGTGCGAGTCGATGCCGCCGGCGGTGAGGATCATCCCTTCGCCGGCGATGATCTCGGTGCCCGGGCCGATGACGATGTCGACGCCAGGCTGCACGTCCGGGTTGCCGGCCTTGCCGAGCGCCGCGATGCGCCCGCCCTTGATCGCGACGTCGGCCTTGACGATGCCCCAGTGGTCGATGACGAGCGCGTTGGTGACGACCGTGTCGGCGACCTCGGCGGAGACGCGCTGGCCCTGTCCCATGCCGTCGCGGATCGTCTTGCCGCCGCCGAACTTCACTTCCTCGCCATAGCCGCCGGCGCGCAGCGTGTAGTCGTCCTCGACCTCGACGAGAAGGCCCGTGTCGGCGAGTCGGACGCGGTCGCCGACGGTCGGGCCGAACATCTCGGCGTAGCCGGCTCTGGAGATCGTCGCCATCAGAGGTTGCCTTGGACGAGGCCGCGGAAACCGTACGCCATGCGCGCGCCAGCGAGATCGACGAGCTCGATCGTGGGCTGCTGGCCCGGCTCGAAGCGCACGGCCGTGCCCGACGCGATGTTGAGGCGCATGCCGTGCGCAGCGGTGCGATCGAAGCGCAGCGCCGCGTTGGTCTCGGCGAAGTGGTAGTGCGAGCCGACCTGGATCGGCCGGTCGCCGCTGTTCTGCACGACCAGCGTGACGCTGCGACGACCGGGGTTCAGCACGTGGTCGCCGCTCGCGACCAGCAGCTCGCCGGGGATCACGAGATCGGCTGGTGGACTGTCACCAGCTTGGTTCCATCGGGGAACGTGGCCTCGACCTGGATGTCGGGAATCATCTCGGCGATTCCGTCCATCACGTCAGCGCGCGTCAGCACGGTCTTGCCTTCGCTCATCAGCGCGGCGACGCTCTTGCCGTCGCGCGCGCCTTCCATGATCGCGGCGCTGATCAGCGCGATCGCCTCGGGATGGTTCAGCTTCAGGCCGCGCGCCTTCCTGCGCTCGGCGAGCAGGGCGGCGGTGAAGATGAGGAGCTTGTCCTTGTCGCGCGGCGTGAGGTCCATCGGCGTCGGGGTCTTGGAAGATTCGCGGAGCTGAAACGGTGA
>JAYTHL010000556.1:0-2644 GCA_043732605.1 Rhizobacter sp.
CGTGCAGCCGGTCCGTCCCGTCACCCTGGCGAGTGAGCATCTGAGGCTCGAGCCGCTCGGTCTGCAGCACGTCGAGGGCCTGAAGCGCGCCGCCGCCGACGGCGAGCTCTGGAACATCCGGGTCACGAGCGTGCCCGAGCCCGACGACACCCGCGGCTACATCGAGCGCGCGCTGCAAGGCTTCGCCGAAGGCCACCGGCTGGCGTTCGCGGTGATCGATGCGGCGAGCGGCGACGTCATCGGCTCGTCGAGCTATCACGACATCGTGCCTGCGGTGGAGCGCCTCGAGATCGGCTACACCTGGTACGCGACGAGCCGCCAGCGCACGTCGGTCAACGCCGGTGCCAAGCTGCTGCTCATGACCCACGCCTTCGACACCCTCGACGCCAAGCTGGTCGGCTGGCGCACCGACAACTTCAACTTCGCCAGCCAGCGCGCGATCGAGCGCCTCGGCGCGCGCCGCGACGGCGTGCTGCGCCACCACGCGCTGCGCCGCGACGGCTCGGTGCGCGACACGTTGATGTACAGCATGAGCGTCGGCGAATGGCCGGAGGCGCGTCTCGAGCTGCAGGCGCGGCTGGCGAAGAAGCGCGATTGAGGCCGAGCGGATGCGCGCGATGACTCCGGCTCGTCTGGTCGCATTGGCGCTCGTGGCGATCTGCCTGCCGCTGCAGGCGGTCGAGCTCTCGATGCTGTCGGCCGGAGCGGTCGAGCCCGGCATCCGCCCGGCCCTCGCGGCGTTCGAACGCAGCAGCGGGCACACCGTGAAGATCGACTTCGCCGCGGCGCCGGCGCTGCGCGCCGCGGTGCGCGCGGCGAGACCGTCGGCAGATGTCGTCGTCCTGACGCAGGGCGTGCTCGACGAGCTCGCCGCGACCGGCGCGGGCACTGCCGGCCCCGTCGCGCCGGTCGGCCGCGTCGGCGTCGGCGTCGCCGTGCGGCCGGGCGTCGATGCGCCCGACGTGTCGAGCGCCGAGAGTCTGAAGGCGGCGCTTGCGAGCGCCGACAGCGTCGTCTTCAACCGCGCCTCGACCGGCCTCTACGTCGACCAGATGCTGCGCAAGCTCGGCGTCTTCGACGCCGTCGATGCCAAGTCGGAGCGCCTCGCCGACGGCGCATCGGTCATGCGGCGACTTCTCGCCGGCCGCGCCGCGCACGAGTTCGGCTTCGGCGCGATGACCGAGATCGGCCTGTTCCGAGACCAGGGCTTGCAGCTCGTCGGCCCGCTGCCTGCGTCGCTGCAGAACTACACGACCTACATCGCCTTGCCGTGGCCCGGCGCGATCCCGGCCGAGCCGGCGCGCGCCGAGGCCGTCGCGGCGCTGATGCGCTATCTGCAAGGCGCCGAGGCGCGCGCGCTGTTCGCGGGCGCCGGCATCGACGCCCCTCGATGACAGGAGACGAGACCGTGACGACCACCTCGACACGCGCGACGTCCGCGCCACAGCCCTCGGGCGACGACACCGGCTACCTTCGCCATCCGACACTGCACGGCGACCGCATCGCCTTCGTCTGCGACGACGACCTCTGGACCGTGGCCGCGACCGGTGGCGTCGCACGACGACTCACGGCGGGCATCTCGGAGCCATCGACGCCCTGCTATTCGCCCGATGGCCGCTGGCTCGCCTTCGTCGGCCGCGACGAGCAGCATCCCGAGGTCTACGCGATGGCCGCCGACGGCGGCCCCGCGCGCCGCCTCACCTGGCTCGGCACCGACACGCTGGTGCGCGGCTGGACGAGCGACGGTCGCATCGTCTTCGTGACGACGCAAGGCCAGCCGTTCTTCCGCAACCACCACGCCTTCACGATCGACCCCGCCGGCGGCGCGGCGCAGCCCCTGCCGTGGGGCCAGGTCAATCACATCGCCTTCGGTCCGCGCGGCGCGACCGTGATCGGCCGCAACACCGCAGATCCGGCGCGCTGGAAGCGCTACCGCGGCGGCACGGCCGGTCATCTCTGGATCGACGTCGAAGGCGGCGGCACCTTCCGGCGCATGAAAGAGCTCGAGGGCAACGTCACGAGCCCGATGTGGATCGGCGAGCGCCTCTGGTTCCTCTCCGACGCAGAAGGCGTCGGCAACCTCTACTCGTGCCGCGCCGACGGAGGCGACCGGCGCCGCCACACCGACCACGCGAGCTTCTACGCGCGCCACGCGCAGAGCGACGGCAAGCGCATCGTCTACCAGTGCGCCGCGCGCCTGTGGCTGTTCGATCCCGCGAGCGACACGACGCGCGAGCTCGACGTCCGCACGCCCGCGCACCGCGCCCAGGCGGCGCGCCGCTTCGTTCCCGCAGTCGATCACCTCGAGTCGTTCCGGGCCCATCCCGCCGGTCACTCGCTCGCTCTCGTCGCGCGCGGCCAGCTGTTCACCATGGCGCACTGGGAAGGCGCGGTGCATCGCTTCGCCGAGGCCGAGGGCGGACGCCTGCGCCACGGCCAGTGGCTCGGCGACGGCACCGGCGTCGTCGCGGTCGGCGACGCGAGTGGCGAAGAGCGCGTCGTGGTCTTCGCCGACGGTGCGGCGCGGCGGATCGACGTCGACACGGGCCACATCACCGCCCTGCGTGCAGCGCCGCAAGGCACGCGCATCGCCCTGGCCAACCACCGCAACGAGCTCTGGGTCGGCGACGCGAGCGACGACGGC
>JAYTHL010000557.1:0-2620 GCA_043732605.1 Rhizobacter sp.
GATTCGCTCGCCGGCCGCGCCGACGAATGTCGTCTTGTCTCGAACGAGGAGTGCCGAATGGCCAAAGGGTATTGGATCGCCCATGTCGACGTCGCCGACGCCGAGACCTACAAGGCGTACGTGGCGGCCAACGCCGCACCGATCGCGCGCTTCGGCGGGCGCTTCCTCGTGCGCGCCGGCCGCTACGAGAACCCCGAAGGGTCGAGCCGCAGCCGCAACGTCGTGCTCGAGTTCCCGTCGTACCAGGCGGCGCTCGACTGCTGGCATTCGCCGGACTACCAGGCGGCCGTGAAGCTGCGCCTGCCGGTGTCGACGGTCGACATGGTCGTCGTCGAAGGCTACGACGGTCCGCAGCTCGGCTGAGCGCCGATCCGCATTCATTCACTTCATCCCGCAGAGAACCCCATGTATCCCGACACCCAGCTCTACATCGACGGCGCCTGGTGCGCTGCCGCCTCCGGCCGCACCCATCCGGTCGTCAATCCCGCCACCGGCGAGGTCATCGGCAAGTTCGCGTGGGCCGATCGCGCCGACCTCGACCGGGCGCTCGCCGCCGTCGACAAGGGCTTCCAGACCTGGAAGAAGGTCTCGGCCTACGAGCGCTCGAAGATCATGAGGAAGGCCGCCGACCTGATGCGCGAGCGCCTGCAATCGATCGCCGAGATCATGACGATGGAGCAGGGCAAGACCGTCGCCGAGGCGAAGGCCGAGATCCTGAACGGCGCCGACACCATCGACTGGTTCGCCGAGGAAGGCCGCCGCACCTACGGCCGCGTCATCCCGGCGCGCGGCGAAGGCATCTACCAGCTCGTCGTCAAGGAGCCGGTGGGCCCGGTCGCGGCGTTCACGCCGTGGAACTTCCCGATCAACCAGATCGTGCGCAAGCTCTCCGCCGCGCTCGCTGCCGGCTGCTCGATCATCGTCAAGGCGCCCGAGGAAACGCCGGGCTCTCCGGCCGAGCTGATCCGCGCCTTCGCCGATGCCGGCGTGCCGGCCGGCGCGGTCAACCTCGTCTACGGCGATCCGGCCGAGATCTCGTCGTACCTGATCCCGCATCCGGTCATCCGCAAGATCTCGTTCACCGGCTCGACCGTCGTCGGCAAGCAGCTCGCCGCGCTCGCCGGCCAGCACATGAAGCGCGTGACGATGGAGCTCGGCGGCCACGCGCCGGTGATCGTGTTCGACGATGCCGATGCGGCGGTCGCCGCGAAGGCAATGGCCGCGAGCAAGTTCAGGAACGCCGGCCAGGTCTGCATCTCGCCGACGCGCTTCCTGGTGCAGGAAGGCATCTTCGAGAGCTTCGTCGACCAGTTCGTCGCCGCCGCCAAGGCACTCAAGGTCGGCAACGGTCTCGACAAGGACACGCGCATGGGCGCGCTCGCGAACCCGCGCCGCTCGAAGTCGATGGAAGTCAACCTCGAAGACGCCGGCCGCCACGGCGGCAAGCTGCGCACCGGCGGCCATGCGATCGGCGACAAGGGCAACTTCTGGGAGCCGACGGTCGTCACCGGCCTCGACAACGGCGCCAAGGCGATGAACGAGGAGCCGTTCGGGCCGCTCGCGATCATCAATCCGTTCCGCACCTTCGACGACGCCGTGAAGGAAGCGAATCGCTTGCCGTTCGGCCTGGCCGCGTACGCGTGGACGAAGTCGGCGAAGACCGCGAACGCGATCGCCGCATCGGTCGAGACCGGCATGATCTCGATCAACCACGTCGGCCTCGGCATCCCCGAGACGCCGTTCGGCGGCGTCAAGGATTCTGGCTACGGTTCCGAAGGCGGCAGCGAGGCGATCGAGTCGTACATGAACCCGAAGTTCATCACCCAGGCGGGCCTGTGATCGCGCGTTGATCGCGGCGCCGTCGGTCGACGCCCCCGCGCCATGACCGATCTGCTCGAGCGCGACGAGGCGCTGGCGACGCTCGACACGAGCGCGCGCGCGGCGGCCGAGGGCCACGGCCGTACGGTGCTCGTGAGCGGTGAAGCCGGCATCGGCAAGACGACGCTGCTCGAGCGCTTCGGCGCCGGCCTCGCGTCGGGCCGATTGCTCTGGGGCGGCTGCGAATCGCTGGCGACGCCGCGACCGCTCGGGCCGCTCCACGACGTCGCGGCGCAGGCCGGCGCGCGGCTGCGTTCGCTCGTCGCGACGGCGCATGACCGCGCGGCGCTCTTCGACGCCGTCCTCGACGAGCTCGCCGCGGCGCCGTCGCCGACCGTGCTCGTGTTCGAGGACATGCACTGGGCCGACGACGCGACCCTCGACCTCGTCAAGTTCGTCGGCCGCCGCGTCCATCGCCTGCCGGCTCTCCTGGTGCTCAGCTACCGCGACGACGTCGCCTCGCTCGCCACCTTGCGCTCGCTGCTCGGCGAGCTGCCGTCGGCGCATCTGGTGCGGATCGCGTTGTCACGTCTGTCGCGCGAAGCGGTCGAGGGCCTGGCTGCAAGCTCGCTCCACAACGACGGCGCCGGCGTGTTCGCGGCGACGAGCGGCAATCCGTTCTTCGTCACTGAAGTGCTGCGCCAGGGCGGCGCGCACCGCGGCGTGCCGGCGACGGTGCGCGACGCCGTGCTCGGCCGCGTCGCCCAGCTCGCGCCGCGGCCGCGCGAGGTGCTGCAGCTCG
>JAYTHL010000558.1:0-2618 GCA_043732605.1 Rhizobacter sp.
GCGCCGGCCGCCGGCGCGCGCCACGCGCCCTCGGACGACTTGCGCCCGTGGTCGTGAAAGCGCGTCTCGGTGCGCAAGGTCACGCGCTCAGGCATGCCACCGGGACCAGGTGCGCGCGGTGCCGACGCTGCTGTCGTTGCGGTAGGTCCGCTCGCGCACGAGCGAAGGCTCGGCGCCGGTCGTGCCGCGCCCGCATTCACGCGACAGGCCGTCGCGGTTGCCGCGCTCGTTGACGCTGTACTCGCGCTCGAGGGCACCGTCCTGGCCGAAGTGGTGCACGACGCCCATGAACACGCCGCCCTTCAGCTCCTGCTCGCGCATGACCCATCCGGCGTCGCCGTCGCGGCAGCGCATGAGACCGGTCTTGCCGGCCGTCGTGTTGCCGTTGTTCGGGTTGACGTGCTCGCCGTTCGGATCGCAGCTCCCGACCGCGAGGGCCGGTGCGGCGGGGGAGGCCAGCACGGCGACAAGCGCGAGCGGAGCGAGGGCGACTCGAAGCATCGGACGATTGTGCCGCGCACCCGGCGAGCCGGCCTGAGGTGCGGCGTCTAGAGAAGCTTCTCGGGCACGAACCAGCCGAGCAGCATGTTGTGAACGCGCAGCCAGAAGCTCGACTCCGGCTCGACACCGAGGATCGTCTCCTTGTCGTCCTGGATCGTGAGCCACTGCAGCCGGCTCGTCTCGGGCGACAGGCGCAGGCGGTAGGCGCTCTCGAGCTTGCTGATGTTGATCACCCGCAGCAGCTCCTTGGCGAGCGGCCGGCTCTCGATGAACATGCCGAACTCGGTGTTCGTGCTGGCCGAGCGCGGGTCGAGGTTCATGGAGCCGATGAAGATGATCTTCTTGTCGATCACCGCCGTCTTCGCATGCAATCGCCCGAGCGAGGCGCCGAACATGCCGAGCCGCTTGGTCTGCTGGGTGCGCGTCGGGCTGAGCTCGTAGAGATCGACGCCGGCCCGCAGCATCGCCGCGCGGTAGCGCGAGTAGCCGGTGTGCACGAGCGGCTCGTCGGTCGCGGCGAGCGAGTTGGTGATCACCGTGACCTTGACCTTGTCGCGCTCGAGATTGCGGAACGACTGCATGCCCGACTCGCCCGGGATCATGTACGGCGAGGTCAGCACCAGGTCGGTCTTGGCCTGCCAGACCTGCATCATCACGTCGTTGGTGACGCTCATCTCGAAGGCGATCTTGGGCGTCATCGCGAGCAGCTTCTCCGGCGGATCGGCGACGGCGCGCGCGATGCCCCACTCGAGGCCGACCTGGCCGGCGTCGAACTCCTCGGCGAGCGGCCCGTAGCCGAGCAGGTCGGTCTCGGGCGTGTCGAGCGGTGCGGAGGGCGGCAGCGTCGCCAGCGTCGAGTCGAATGCCTTGGCGCGCGCCGGCTTGTCGCCGAGCATCTCGCCGACGGTCTCGATCGGATAGACGACCTCGCTGTTCCAGTAGCGGTCGAAGATCTGCGACATCGAGCCGACGACCGCGCCCATCACGAACGCGTCCATGTCGACGAAGTTGGCGTCGTGGGCGCGCAGGAAGTACTCGTCGGCGATGTTGCGGCCGCCGGCGACGGCCATCACGCTGTCGGCGATGAAGAGCTTGTTGTGCATCCGGTGGTTGAGCCGGTCGAAGTCGAAGATCGACGCCGCGTAGCGGCCGCCGACGCCGGCCGCGCGGTTGCAGCAGAACGGATTGAAGAGACGGACCTCGATGTTCGGGAACGACGCCAGGCCGCGCAGGAGGAAGTCCGAGTGCTTGGTGTAGAGGTCGTCGACGAGGAGGCGCACGCGCACGCCGCGCAGGCTCGCGTCGCGCAGCGCGCCCATGAGCAGGCGACCGGTCGGATCGTTCTCGAGCACGTAGTACTGGACGTCGAGCGAGCGCATCGCGCGCTGCGCGAGCTGGATCCGCGTGTCGAGCGAGTACGCGCCGAGCGGCAGCAGGCGCACGCCGGTCAGCTCCGGCGACGGCGTCGAGCTGCGTGCGATCCTGACGAGCGGGCTTTCGGGGTCGAGCGGCAGCGCGCTCGAGTCGGTCTTGCCGACGTTGACCGGCAGCGAGCCGCAACCGGCGAGAAGCGTCGACGCGGCGAGAACGACCCCTGCGGCGACGCGCAGCCATCCCGCAGGAGGACGCTCATTCTCGTAAGATGAACAGTGCACCCGCGACAAACCGGAGTTCGTCATGCAGAAGTTTCTCGCGTTCATCGTGCTGTTGGTCTCGCTGACGACATCCTCCTACGCAGCACTCGATGTCGGAGATGCAGCACCAAACTTTACAGCCTCGGCCGCGCTCGGCGGCAAGGTGTTCAAGTTCAATCTCGCCGATTCGCTGGCCAAGGGCCCGGTCGTCCTCTACTTCTTCCCGGCCGCGTTCTCGGTCGGCTGCTCGATCGAGGCGCATGAGTTCGCCGAATCGATCCCGAAGTTCGAGGCGCTTGGCGCCACCGTGATCGGCGTCTCGTCGGACGACATCGCGACGCTCGGCAAGTTCTCCGTGCAGGCCTGTCAGGGCAAGTTCCCGGTTGCCTCCGACGACACGCAGGCGGTGATGAAGTCGTACGACGCGGTGATGGCGCTCAAGCCCGACTACGCCAACCGCGTCTCCTACGTCATCGCGCCGAA
>JAYTHL010000559.1:0-8775 GCA_043732605.1 Rhizobacter sp.
GGCAAGCTCGCATCGTTCGCGCAGGACCTCGCGATCCTGCAGGCGATGGGCATCAAGATCGTCCTGGTGCACGGCTTTCGGCCGCAGGTCGACGAGCAATTGCGCTCGAAGGGCCACGCCGCTCGCTACAGCCACGGCCTCAGGATCACCGACGAGGTCGCGCTCGACAGCGCGCAGGAGGCTGCCGGCCAGCTGCGCTTCGAGATCGAGGCGGCGTTCTCGCAAGGCCTACCGAACACGCCGATGGCCAATGCGATCGTGCGCGTCGTCTCGGGCAACTTCCTCACCGCCCAGCCGGTCGGCGTCGTCGACGGCGTCGACTTCATGCACAGCGGCATCGTGCGCAAGGTCGACGCGGTCGCGATCCGGCGCGCGATCGACATCGGCGCAATGTTGCTGCTGTCGCCGTTCGGCTTTTCGCCCACCGGCGAGGCGTTCAACCTGACGATGGAAGACGTGGCGACGAGCACGGCAATCGCCTTGCAGGCCGACAAGCTCCTCTTCGTCACCGAGACGCCCGGCATCCAGGAAGATCCAGCCGACCCCGACTCGCCGATCGACACCGAGCTCGCCCTCGCCGACGCCGAGAAGCTCCTCGCCGCGCTGCCGCCGCCACTCGTGCCGACCGACGCCGCGTTCTACCTGCGCCACTGCGTGCGCGCCTGCCGCGGCGGCGTCGAGCGCTCGCACATCCTGCCGTTCGCCATCGACGGGTCGCTGCTGATGGAAGTCTTCACGCACGACGGCATCGGCACGATGGTGGTCGACGAGAAGCTGGAGAGCCTGCGCCAGGCGACCGCCGACGATATCGGCGGCGTGCTCCATCTGATCGAGCCGTTCGAGCGCGACGGAACGCTGGTCAAGCGGGACAGGATGGAGATCGAGCGCGACATCGGCGATTACACCGTCATCGAGCACGACGGCGTGATATTCGGTTGCGCTGCCTTGTATCCGTATCCGGAGAGCCGGACGGCGGAAATGGCGGCATTCACGGTCTCGCCGCAGGTCCAGGGTCAGGGCGACGGCGAGCGGATACTGAAGCGTGTCGAGCAGCGGGCCAAGGCGATGGGCCTGGAAAGCATTTTCGTGCTCACGACGCGGACCATGCACTGGTTCATCAAGCGCGGTTTCGTCCAGGTCGACGCCGACTGGCTGCCCGAGGCGAGAAAGCGCAAGTACAACTGGGACCGGCGCTCGCAGGTATTCGTCAAGAAACTCGCCTGAGATTCGAGAGATTCAATTCGCGCCGCGTCGAACGCGGCAGCCTACGGAGACAGAGAAAATGGCGAGAAACGTTCAATGCGTGTATCTGAAGCGCGAAGCCCCGGGGCTCGACTATGCCCCCTACCCAGGCGACCTGGGCAAGCGCATCTACGCCTCGGTCAGCAAGGAAGCATGGGCGGCGTGGCTCAAGCACCAGACGATGCTGGTCAACGAGAACCGCCTCAATCTCGCCGACCAGCGGGCGCGCCAGTACCTCGCCCGGCAGATGGAGAATTTCTTCTTCGGCACCGGTGCCGAACAGGTCGCGGGATATGTCCCGCCGTTGCCCTGAATCCCTTATAGAATCGCGGCGCCGATTCGGGCCGAAACTCTGCAGAAGGATTCAAACGTGGCGACGCTTCAGGAATTGATGGCCCAGAAAGAGGCCATCGAACGGCAGATCGAACAAACCACGACCCGGGAGCGCGGCGCGGCGATCGACAAGGTCCGCGCCCTGATGGCCGAATATGGTTTGACCGTCGCCGATCTCGGCAGCAAGTCGGGCCCTGCGAAGGCTGCCAAGAAAACCAAGACCGGCGGCACCAAGGTCGCGGCCAAGTACCGCAATACCTCGACCGGCGAATCCTGGAGCGGGCGCGGCCTGCAACCGCGCTGGCTGAAGGCGGCGCTGGCGAGCGGTCGCAAGATCACCGACTTCGCGGTCTAGAACCACGCCGGATCCGCGCGCCGGCCTCGTCGCCGGACCCTCGCGAACGGCAGGCGAAGACGACTCGCCGCGTAGACTGATGAGGTGATCCCCGCCGCCTTCGTCCACGACCTTCTCGCCCGCGTCGACATCGTCGAGATCGTCGGCCGATCGGTCGAACTGAAGCGGGCCGGATCGACCTGGAAAGGCCTCTGTCCGTTCCATGGCGAGAAGTCGCCGAGCTTCACGGTGTCGGCTTCGCGCCAGACCTACCATTGCTTCGGCTGCGGCGTCCACGGCAACGCGGTCGGCTTCCTGATCGAGCAGCACGGGATGGGCTTTGTCGAGGCCGTGCGCGACCTCGCCCAGCAGGCCGGCCTCATCGTTCCCGAGGAAGAGAGCAGCCCGGGCGCGCGCGAGGAAGCTGTGCGCCAGAAGCAGCGTCAGCTGACGCTCACCGAGGTCCTCGCGAAGGCAGCCGACGGCTATCGCCAGCAGCTTCGCGGCAACGATCGCGCGATCGCGTATCTCAAGGGACGCGGCCTGAGCGGCGAGATCGCCGCTCGCTTTGGCCTCGGTTACGCAGCCGACTCCTGGCGCGGGCTGGCGAGCATCTTTCCAAGCTACGACGATCCCCTGCTCGAGGAAAGCGGGCTGGTGATCGCCCGACCCGAGGACGCGCCTTCCGAGGGTGGCGAAGAGGCCGGGACAACCAAGCGCTACGACCGCTTCCGGGACAGGATCATGTTTCCGATCCGCTCGGTGCAAGGCGCGGTGATCGGCTTCGGCGGCCGCGTGCTCGATCGCGGCGAGCCCAAGTACCTCAACTCGCCCGAGACGCCGGTGTTCAGCAAGGGCCATGAGCTATACGGCCTGTTCGAGGCGCGCACTGCCATCCGCCAGCGCGGCTACGCGCTCGTCGTCGAGGGCTACATGGACGTCGTCGCGCTTGCCCAGGCCGGCTTCGGCAACGCTGTCGCGACCCTCGGCACGGCGTGCACTGCGGAGCACGTGCAAAAACTCGTTCGCTTTTCGGAAGCGGTCGTCTTCAGCTTCGATGGCGACGCCGCCGGGCGACGCGCGGCCGGGCGGGCGCTGGAGGCCAGCCTGCCGCACGCCAGCGACACACGCAGCTTCCGCTTCCTGTTCCTGCCGCCCGAGCACGACCCCGACACCTTCGTGCGCGAGAACGGCGCACCGGCCTTCGAGCAGGCCGTCGCCGAGGCCGTGCCGCTGTCGCGCCAGCTGCTCGCGTTGGCGGCCGAAGGCGTCGACCTCGCGACCGCCGAAGGGCGCGCGCGTTTCCTCGCCCACGCGCGGCCGCTCTGGTCGGCGTTGCCCGACGGCATGCTCAAGCGCCAGCTTCTCGGCGAGGTCGCGTCGCGCGCCGCACTGCCGGTCGACGAGCTCGCCAATGCGTGGAAGGCGGCGACGGCGATCGCCGCCAAGCGCCCCGGAGCCGCTCCGGTCCCGGTGCGCCCGCGACGGCCCGCGCGGCAGGTGATGCGCCAGCCCGCTGACCGGATCGCCTGGATGCTCCTGCTCGAAAGCCGCTGGTGGGACACGCTCGGCGGCACCGAGCACGTCCTCCTCTGCGCCCTGCCCGGCTGGCATGGCGAGCTGTTTCGCTTCATCGATCGGCAGGCCGCAGAGCACGGCCCGCAACCGTGGGCGGCCTTGCGCGGACGGATCGCCGACGAGCCCTGGGCGGACGCGGCGCTCGCACTCGTCGATGCCGAGGACCCGGCGATCGAGCCGCTGGCCGACGACCTGCCACGCTCGATCGAGCAGCTGCGAACCAGCGGCGACAGGAACGACGCGATGCGCGTCCTTGGACGGATCTGAGAGGGCGAAGCGCCGCCGCGCCGGTATAATCCTCGTTTTGCTCAACGCGGAACGCGTGACGGCAGCACCTCCGGGCCCCGGCCACCCTTCGACAAAGGGTCATTTCAAGGCCACCTCCTCCCGCAAGGACTGCAGCATCCAACGGTCGGGCTTCGTTCCCTCCCGCAGTCACCCCGCACGGGCCCACACGGCGTTGAATCCTCTGTTGGATTGCCGCGTGGGTCGCGCAGTGCCGTCTCCGGACCGAGCGACCTTGAATTTCGCATGAATGCGCGCAATTCGATGTTCTGGGTCGCCGCGCCAAAGCCCATCACCGTTTGAGGAACCGCATGACCGCCAAGAAGCCCACTCCGTCGTCGAAAGCCGCCAGCCCGGCCGCGAAAGCCACCAAGACTGTCGCGGTCGAAGCGAAGAAGAAGGCGATGCCGGTGGCCAAGGCCGCCGAGCCGATCGCCAAGGGCAAGGGTCCGGCCGCGAAGAAGGGCAAGGCCGACGACAAGGCCGCCAAGCCGGAGGCCTCCGACGTCGACATGTCCGAGATTGAATCCGACCTCGAAGGCGAGCCGGTCGCGGTCGAGGACACCGCCAAGGCCAAACCACTGCGCATGAAGGTCTCGCGCGCCAAGGAGCGCGCGCTGATGCGCGAGTTCGGCCTCGACGAGACCCAGCTCACCGAAGAAGAGGTCGCCAAGCGCCGCCAGGAGCTGAAGACCCTCATCAAGATGGGCAAGACGCGCGGTTTCCTGACGCACCAGGAGATCAACGACCACCTGCCCGAAAAGCTCGTCGACCACGAGATCCTCGAGGCGATCGTCTCGATGCTCAACGACATGGGCATCGCCGTCTACGAGCAGGCGCCCGACGCGGCGACGCTGCTGATCGCCGGCGGCGGCGCGACCACCGCCACCGAAGAAGAGGCCGAGGAAGCCGCGGAAGCCGCGCTCTCGACCGTCGACTCCGAGTTCGGCCGCACGACCGACCCGGTGCGCATGTACATGCGCGAGATGGGCACGGTCGAGCTGCTGACGCGTGAAGGCGAGATCGAGATCGCCAAGCGGATCGAAGGCGGACTGCAGGCGATGATGCTGGCGATCAGCGCGTCGCCGACGACGATCGCCGAGATCCTGGTCTACGCCGACCGGATCGGCTCGGGTGACATGAAGATCTCCGAGGCCGTCGACGGCTTCGTCTCCGAAGGCGAGGCCGACGACTACGTCGCCGAGGAAGACGTCGACTTCTTCGACGAGGAAGACGACGACGACGGCAACGGCGGCTCGAAGGCGCTGACCAAGAAGCTCGAGGAGCTGAAGGCGGCCGCGCTCCTCAAGTTCGATTCGCTGCGCGTCAACTTCGACAAGATGAGGAAGGCGTTCGAGAAGGAGGGCTACCAGTCGCCCGCCTACAACCGCGCCCAGCAGGCGATCTCGAGCGAGCTGATGACGATCCGCTTCACCGTGAAGACGATCGAGAAGCTCTGTGCGATCCTGCGCTCGCAGGTCGACGACGTGCGCCGCTACGAGCGCGAGCTGAGGAAGATCCTGGTCGACAAGTGCGGCATGCCGCAGGACTACTTCATCAAGAACTTCCCGCCGAACATCCTGAACCTGAAATGGGCCGAAAAGGAAGCGGCGGCGGGCAAGCCCTACAGCACGATCCTCGTCCGCAACCTGCCGCCGGTGCAGGAGCTGCAGAAGAAGCTCACCGAGCAGCAGGCGCGCGCCGTCGTGCCGCTCGAGGACCTCAAGCGCATCAACAAGCGCATGAATGAAGGCGAGCGCTCGTCGCGCGATGCGAAGAAGGAAATGATCGAGGCCAACCTGCGCCTCGTGATCTCGATCGCCAAGAAGTACACCAACCGCGGCCTGCAGTTCCTCGACCTGATCCAGGAAGGCAACATCGGCCTGATGAAGGCGGTCGACAAGTTCGAATACCGCCGCGGCTACAAGTTCTCGACCTACGCGACGTGGTGGATCCGCCAGGCGATCACGCGCTCGATCGCCGACCAGGCGCGCACGATCCGCATCCCGGTGCACATGATCGAGACGATCAACAAGATGAACCGCCTGTCGCGCCAGCACTTGCAGGAGTTCGGCTTCGAGCCGGACGCGCCGACGCTCGCCGAGAAGATGGAGATCCCGGAAGACAAGATCAGGAAGATCATGAAGATCGCCAAGGAGCCGATCTCCATGGAGACGCCGATCGGCGACGACGACGATTCCCATCTCGGCGATTTCATCGAGGACACCAACAACACGGCGCCGATCGAGGCGGCGATGCAGGCGGGCCTGCGCGACGTGGTCAAGGACATCCTCGATTCGCTGACGCCGCGCGAGGCCAAGGTGCTGCGCATGCGCTTCGGCATCGAGATGTCGACCGACCACACGCTCGAGGAAGTCGGCAAGCAGTTCGACGTCACGCGCGAGCGGATTCGCCAGATCGAGGCCAAGGCGATCAGGAAGCTCAAGCATCCGAGCCGCTCGGACAAGCTGCGCACGTATCTCGATACGCTCTGAGCGTCATCCTCTCGAAAAGGGTTCCCGCCGGGAGGCGGGACCCTTTTTGCTTTCTGAGACCGCTATAGACTTCGCGTCGATGGCCCGCCCGACCTCCCCGGCATGACCCAGGTTCTGCAGCGCACCGTGCTCTTCGCCGACCTGCGGGGAAGCACCTCGATGTACGAGACGCTCGGCAACGCCGAGGCGACCTCTGTTGTCACGCGCAGCGTCTCGCTCCTCGCACGCATCGTCGCGAAGCACGGCGGCCAGGTCGTCAAGACCTTGGGCGACGGGCTCATGGCGGTCTTCGAGACGCCGGTGGCGAGCATCGCCGCGGCCGACGACATGCACGGCTCGATGGCCCGCGTGAGCATGGCCGACGACGCCGAAGACACGCTCACGCGCGACGATGGCAACGACGGTGAGAAAACCGGCACCGGCGACGGCCCGCAGACGCTGCCGGCGCGCCCGCCGGTGCCGCTCAAGCTGCAGGTCGGCATGGCGCACGGCGAGATCGTCGCGATGTCGGGCGACGTCTTCGGCGATGCCGTCAACGTCGCCGCCCGCCTGCTCGACCACGCCGGCGACAACGAGACCCTGGCCACCTCGAACGTCGTCGAGCTGCTCGGCGACTGGGAGCGGTCACGCTTTCGCAGCCTCGACCGGATGCAGCTGCGCGGCCGGGTCGAGCCGGTGCACGTCTACCTGCAGGAGGCCGTCCGGCGGTTCGGCGACACGGCCACGACCGCCTACGGCGACATGCTGCTGCCGACGCTCGAGCCCGAGGGCATCCGCCTGGTCTGGCTCGACCTGAACCGCATCTACGCGGGCACGAGCCTGCCCGTCGTGCTCGGCCGCAGCCCGCAGGCGACCTACATCATCGACGACAACCGCGTCTCGCGGTCGCATGCGCGCATCGACTGGCACGGCGGCACGTTCCAGCTCGTCGACCTGAGCTACAACGGCACCTATGTCCGCTTCGACAACGACCCGGAGATCATCAGCCTGCGTCGCGGCGCGTGCACGCTGCACGGCAGCGGTGTGATCGGCCTCGGGGCGCCGCCCTCGGAGCCGATCAGCCCGTGCGTGCGCTTCGAGGTGATGAAGTTCGCCGACACGCAGCGCCAGACACCGTTCGAGTTCGGCATCAAATCCTAGGTGATGACGATCGCCCCTGAACCGGCATACGCGCACGGCCGTGCGCCCGCCACCGCGGTCGTTCTCTGCAATCTGGGAACGCCGGAAGCACCGACGCCGGCCGCCGTCCGGCGCTATCTCGCCGAGTTTCTGAGCGACTCGCGCGTCATCGAGATCCCGCGCCTGGTCTGGCTGCCGATCCTGCACGGCATCGTCCTGCGCGTGCGGCCGGCGCGATCGGCTCGCAAATACGCGAGCATCTGGCTGCCCGAGGGCTCGCCGCTTGCGGTCTGGACCGAGCGCCAGTCTCAGCTGCTTGCAGGCTATCTCGGGCAGCGCGACCACCAGGTGATCGTGCGCCATGCGATGCGCTACGGCGAGCCGGCGATCGCCAAGGTGCTCGATGCCGTCAAGGCCGAAGGCGCCGATCGCATCCTGATCGTCCCGCTCTATCCGCAGTACGCCGCGTCGACGACTGCGAGCATCGACGATGCGGTGGCGGCGTGGATGCGACGCACGCGCAACGTGCCCGAGATGCGCTTCGTCAAGCACTACCACGACGACGACGGCTACGTGAACGCGCTCGCCGCGCGCGTCAACGAGCACTGGCGCGTCAACGGCCGTCCCGACAAGCTGGTGCTGAGCTTCCACGGCCTGCCGCGGCGCTCGCTGACCCTCGGCGATCCGTACCACTGCGAGTGCCTGAAGACCGGCCGCCTCGTCGCCGAGCGCTTGCGCGTGAAGGACGATGTCATCGTCGTCACCTTCCAGAGCCGCTTCGGCCGCGCCAAATGGCTCCAGCCGTACACCGAGCCGACGCTCGTCGAGATGGCCAAGGCGGGCGTCGGCCGCGTCGATGTCTTCTGCCCCGGATTCACCTCCGACTGCCTCGAGACCCTCGAGGAGATCGACCAGGAAGCACGCGCCGCGTTCCTGGCCGCGGGCGGGAAGACCTTCGGCTACATCCCGTGCCTCAACGACCAGCACGAATGGATCGCCGCCCTGTCGGCCCTGGTCATTCGCCACCTGCAAGGCTGGGAGACCGGGGCCGCCGACCCCGCCGCGCTCGACCGGCAGCGCCTGCGGGCGCTCGCCGCCGGTGCCTCGGCCTGACCGCGCTGACAACCCGGGGTCGGCCGGATTGCGGCCCGCGCAGGCCGGCGCGATAGTCGCCCGTCGGCAGAGCCCGACACGGGCATCCCTGAACTTCGTTTCGAGCGAGTACTGACATGCGACAACTGACCCAAGCGGCCGTCTGCGCCGCCATCGCACTCGTCGCCGGTGCCGCCGCCGCCCAGGTCCCCGCCGGCTATCCCGCGTCCTATGGCGAGACGATCGCTGCGGCCAAGAAGGAAGGCAAGGTCGTCATCTACAGCACGACCGACACCG